>JAXJPK010000085.1:0-9967 GCA_036311705.1 Clostridia bacterium | reverse complement strand
TTATAATGCTCTGCGGCGGACTTTACACAAAATTCTGCTGTGCGGAAAAACGATGAGTAAATCATACCTTGCCTGATTGCACTTTGTGTTGCAATCGGGCTTTTTTTGTGATACAATGTTATATAATGAGATTTGATTTGTATTTTTTTGAATTTTTAGATTGAATTTTCAAAAAAATAATGGTATAATGTAAGGTGAAATATTGTAGCTATGAATATAAAATTTAATTTGCAGTTTGACGGGACAAACTATCACGGCTGGCAAGCACAGCCCGATAATTTAACAATTCAAGGCATTTTACACGATGCGCTCTTAAAAGTTACGGGTGAAGATATTATGCCATCCGGTTGCGGAAGAACAGATGCAGGCGTTCATGCCTCGGGATATGTTTTTAACATAAAAACAAATTCTCGCATACCCTGCGAAAGCTTTCCCCACGCACTAAACGCACACTTGCCCGACGATATAGTTGTAAGCTCGGCAGAATATACACACGATGATTTCTGCTCGGCTCGCTCGGCAAAAGCAAAAACATATCGTTATACGATAGATAACGGTCAGTTCCCGGATGTGTTTTCAGGGCGTTACGCTTGGCATTACAAATATCCCCTTGATATTTCAAAAATGCAGCAAGCCGCCGAGCATCTTCTCGGAACACACGATTTTATAGGTTTTGCCGCAAGCGGATTTACCGTAAAAACGACTGTGAGAACAATATATTCACTAAAAATTGAAAAAAACGGTAATATTATAACCATAGATGTGACGGGCAACGGATTCCTCTATAATATGGTACGCATAATAGCAGGAACGCTTGTCTATGCAGGTGCGGGAAAGATATCCCCCAACTCAATGCCCGACATTATCAATTCCAAAGACCGCCGCCGTGCAGGTATAACAGCACCTGCAAAGGGGCTGTGCCTTAAGGAGGTATATTATGAATAACAACAACGATGAGATGTTAGACGATTTGTTGAAATATTACGATTCGGATAGCACCCAAAATGACGGTGACACAACCGTTATTAACATAAAAAAACCGATACCTACCGATGAAACCCTCGGTGATACGGTTATTGTTACTACAAAGAAAAATCAGCCTGAAAAACAAACAGAAAGCTTCGCTGATGAAACGGTGCAAATAAACACAGCGGAAACTGCTCCGTATGTTGAGCCGACGCCCATACCCGAGGATGAAGTGTTCGGAAACATGGACCTTTCAGGGCGAATTATCAAAAGAGAGCCGGAACCTCAAATGGATATTCAGAGATATGATTCGACACATCAACCTAACCGACAACCAACGCAAATGCGAAGGAATTCCGTACCGCCCCGCCCCAAACGCAGTCTTTGGTACACGCTAAAACCGCTGTGGGCGACTATGATTGTTTGTGCGGTGCTCGTATTCGCATATCTTTTCTATACAACCGACAGCGGAATTGTTGGAATATACAAGCGAAATTTCTCATATAATTTCTCATTGATTTTACGCTCGCTCGGTATCGAGTACGATAACTCTGACGATATGCCTTTAGTCGGTGCGAATTTCGAAAATCCGTTCATTATGACCGCATATGCCGCAGAGGAGGAAATAACCTACAAGATTACGGATAATGCAAAAGCAACTATCCCTTTTGAGGGAGCAGATGACGCAAAGTATGAAAAAACAAAAAACGGCGTTGTCTGCACAAAATCAAGCTATATTTGCTTTATAAATAAGTCGGGTAAGAAAAAATGGGAACACACAACCACCATTTCAGACCCGATATTATCTGTTTCAGGCAATTATGCCGCCATTGCGGCAAGAAACAGCACACAGCTCATTCTTTATAAGGACGGAGAACAGGTGTTTGCCATCGACGCTCCGAACAACATAAAATCGTGCCGTGTTTCAGAAAACGGTGATGTTGTGCTAATAACTGACAAAACGGCATATAAGGGGGCTGTTTCTTTTATAAACAACAAGGGTGAGGAGGTTTTCTCCTGGATTTCGGGAGTGAACTATATAACATCTGCTGAAATTCTCAAAAACAGACGGGTTGCGGTTGCTCTTGCAAGCACAGAGGACGCCGTTAAGTCATATGTTATGATTTTTGATATATATTCAACCGACCCATTGGGCGGTGCGGAAATACCCGATTCACTCGTTTTTGATTTGGACACACACAAAAAGAATGTATATTCTTGTGCGGATAATGCAATTTCGAGTGTGAAATCGGACGGCACTTTGAACTACACCGTTCGTTTTGACGATATGGATATTACGCATACGGCAAGCGATCACAACGGCTGGCGGTTTGTGAGCTATACGGACAATAATCTGCCCTGCATAAATGTATATAAACCGAACGGAAATCTCTATTCCTCAATGTCGGCAGAGAACACGCCCGAATACGCAGATTTATATAAAGCCACTGTCTTATATAATAACGGCAGAGATATTATATGCGGGCACATTAACCGTAAAAAGCATAAGTATCGTGCGCCAATGGCAGTAAGGGGACTGATTATGATAACAAACGACACATATATGGTCGCATACGAAAACAGTCTTGAAATTGTTAAAATATAAATTACACATAATATAAGGAGGTCACAACAATGTATAGTGATATAGTAAAAAAGGGTGTTGAAAAAACACCGCACCGTTCGCTTTTTAAAGCCAGCGGATTAACAGACGAGGAGCTTTCCCGCCCTCTAATCGGTGTTGTTTCGTCAAAGAACGAAATTATCCCCGGTCATATTCAGCTTGATAAAATCGCAGAAGCAGTTAAGGCAGGCGTAAGAATTGCAGGCGGTACTCCGCTTGAGTTCCCCGCTATCGGCGTTTGTGACGGTATTGCAATGGGGCATGTGGGAATGAAATACTCACTTGCATCTCGTGAGCTTATCGCCGATTCAATCGAATCAATGGCTCTTGCTCACGGCTTTGATGCCCTTGTACTTATCCCCAACTGTGACAAAATTGTTCCCGGTATGCTTATTGCCGCATCAAGACTTAATATCCCGTCAATCATCTGCTCGGGCGGTCCGATGCTTTCGATGAACTTCAACGGCAAAGACCGTGACCTTAATACTGCATTTGAGGCAGTGGGTGCATTCAAGGCAGGTACAATAGACGAAACAGGACTTTTGGAGCTTGAAGAGGCGGCATGCCCCACTTGCGGTTCATGCTCGGGTATGTTCACAGCAAACTCAATGAACTGTCTGTGCGAAGTGCTTGGTATGGCACTACCCGGAAACGGCACTATACCTGCTGTTTATTCAGAGAGAATAAGACTTGCAAAACAGGCGGGAATGAAGATTATGGAGCTTCTTGAAAAGAATATCCGTCCTCGTGATATCATCACTCCCGATTCACTATATAACGCGTTGAGAGTTGATATGGCACTCGGCTGTTCAACAAACTCAATGCTTCACCTGCCCGCAATCGCATATGAGGCAAAAGCACCTATCTCGCTTGAATACGCAAACGAGATAAGCGAGGTTACGCCAAACCTTTGCCACCTTGCACCTGCAGGCGACCATCATATTCAGGATTTATACGCAGCAGGCGGCGTAACGGCTGTTATGAACGAGCTTGCAAAGGCTGACCTTCTAAAGCTTGACACTATCACCGTAACAGGCAAAACCCAAGGTGAAAATATCGCAGGACATGAGGTTAAAGATTACAGCGTTATTCGTCCGCTTGATAATCCATATTCAAAAACAGGCGGTATAGCCGTGCTTAAAGGAAATCTTGCCGTTGACGGCTCTGTTGTTAAGAGAAGTGCGGTAGCTCCCGAAATGCTCAAGCACGAGGGTCCCGCAAAGGTATATGACAGCGAGGACGAGGCTATTGCCGCAATTTATGCAGGCAAAATAGTTGCAGGCGATGTTGTTGTTATCAGATACGAAGGACCGAAGGGCGGTCCGGGTATGCGTGAGATGCTTTCTCCCACATCTGCAATCTGCGGTATGGGGCTTGACAAAGAGGTTGCACTCATAACGGACGGCCGTTTCTCAGGTGCAACAAGAGGTGCGGCAATAGGTCATGTTTCTCCCGAAGCAATGGAGGGCGGTCCTATCGCTTTCATTAAAGACGGCGACATTATCGAGATTGATATTGTAAACGGCATACTTAATGTCAAGGTTTCAGACGAGGAAATGGCAGAGAGAAAGAAAAACTGGACACCTAACGAGCCTAAAATCAAGACGGGATATCTAAAGAGATATTCAAAGCTTGTATCTTCGGCAATGCAGGGTGCGGTAATGCTTGACGACTAACCGAAATATAGGGGGATGTAAAGAAAACATCGCCGATCATTTGACAGCATTTAATAAAAAGGGGGCTGAATGAGTTTAGATGCAGAATTCGCGAAACGAAGTGAAATGCGGATTTATACGCATTTCACCATGCCTGACGGTGTACACGGGTACATCGAGGGTGAGTTTCGCGGATAGTTCAAAGGCTATAGATGAAAAGAAATCTGCAATTTTTATTGCAGATTTCAACAAATAGTTATAATATGGGACTTTATATTCCTTACATATACACTTTGTTGCCTTTGAACGGTCTGTGCTAAAGGCAACAGCCCCTATATCCTGCTTGCGAAAAAAGCTTGACAAATGCCTTGTTATTTGGTATAATACTGAATGTGTCATAAGGCACGCTGGTGTAGCACAGAGGTAGTGCACTTCATTGGTAATGAAGAGGTCGGCAGTTCGATTCTGCTCACCAGCTCCATAAGAAAAAGACGGTGCGAAATGCACCGTCTTTTTTATTCTACTGTTATACTCGTTTCAAGTACGCTGTCTGAACTTGTTCCCATCATCACAATAAACTTACCTTTTTCCACTATGTAGTCAAGCTTTCTTGTGTAGAAACCGATATTCTTTATATCAAGCTCAATAGAAACTGTTTCTGTTTCGCCCTTCTTTATGAATACCTTTTTAAAGCCTTTTAGCTCCTTCATAGGTCTTGTCTGTGATGCTGTTACATCCTTAACATACAGCTCAACAACCTCTTCACCGTCATAGTTGCCTGTGTTTTTCACATCAACCGTTACAGTAATCTTATCATTCTCCGTTACCTTGTCCTTTGACACACGAATATTTGAATACTCGAAATTCGTGTATGATAAACCATATCCGAACGGATAAAGTGGTTTTATGGGTGCATCAATATACTTGCTTGTCCAGAAAAACTCCTCAACGGGCGGTTTTCCGGTATTTCTCATACTATAGAAAATCGGTGCCTGACCAACAACTGTCGGCATTGTGTTAATGAGCTTTGCACTCGGATTATATTTTCCGTAAATAATATCCTTGTATGCTCTTCCTGCCTCTGTTCCCAACGCACCCGAGAACAAAACTGCATCTGCAAGCTCCGAAACCTCCGTCAAAACAACAGGTCTACCTGCAATCACTACCGCAACAACCTTTTTACCTGTTTCTTTAAGCTGTCTGATAAGCTCAATATGCGAATCAGGGATTGTGTTCCTTGTACGGCTCTTACCCTCGCCGTTAAGAGATGAGCTCTCACCGATAAATGCAATAACAACATCATTTTTTAAAGCAACGGCCTTTGCACCCTCAAAATCGTTTTCGCTATCGTCAAGAGAGCCACAACCCTTTGCAAATTCAGCTTTATCGCCAAATGCCATAACCGGTGTTACAGCCTCAGAGCCTTTGCCCAAGCCGCTCCATGCACCTATCATCCCGCCGCCGTTATCTGCAAACGGTCCAACCAAAGCAATTCTGCTATCCTCCGAAATCGGAAGAACTCCATTATTTTTAAGCAAAACAACAGACCGCTTTGCAACCTCATATGCCAAATCACGATTTTCTTTTGTGAGGATTGCATCCTTTGCTTTTTCCGTATCACGATACGGATTTTCAAACAATCCCAATTCAAATTTAAGCGTCAAAACACGCTTGACAGCTTCGTCAAGTGTTTCCATAGGAACTATGCCCTCGTTTACGAGGTCCTCAAGGTTATCCTGAAATGTGAATATCCCAAAACACATTTCAACATCAAGTCCTGCCGTTATGGCTGTTTTTGCAGTATCACGATGACTTTCGGTGTAGCCGTGAATTAAAAGCTGGTCAGTTGACCCTGCATCTGAAATGGTCACTCCCGTAAAGCCCATTTCATCACGCAGCACATCACGGAGCAGATACTTACTTCCTGTGCAAGGCTCACCGTTCAAGTCATGAAATGCAGTCATTATTGATTTAACCCCTGCATCAATTGCTGCCTTAAAGGGAGGTAAATATACATCTCTTAATGTCTGCTCTGACATCTCCGCCGAATTATAATCACGGCCTCCGATACATGCACCGTAGCCTACAAAGTGTTTTGCACAAGCAGCAAGATGCTTGCCGTCTGAAATATCATCACCCTGTATTCCCTGAACTCTCGCTCTTGCAAACTCGGACGACAGGTACACATCCTCACCTGCACCCTCTACGCCTCGTCCCCATCTGGGGTCACGGGATATATCAACCATTGGTCCATAAATCCAATCAACACCGTTTGCGGCAGCCTCGGCAGTTGACGCCTCTGATGTCTTTTTTGCAAGTGCCGGCTCCCATGACGCACTCTCTGCCCAGGGGACCGGGAACACTGTTCTATAGCCGTGAATTACATCAAAGCCCAAAAGCAACGGTATTCCAAGTCTGGTTTCTTCAACTGCAACTCGCTGCAGTTCATTAGCCGATTCAACATCATTAATTCCTAAAAATGAGCCGATTCTGCCCTCTCTTAATAAGTCCCAGCCTACCTTATAGTCATCATTGTAAATTGAGTTTCCGCATTGATTAAGCTGTCCCACTTTCTCTCGAACAGTCATTTTGCTCAACAATTCTTCCGCTCTCTGTTGCGCTGTTTTATTCATTCTATTACTCCTCAATTCAATTAATTTTAAATTTCATTTCGAATATACCATAAAATTTATTTAATGTCAAGAACTTGACCGGAAATAATTATCGTGTAACACAAATGTAAAAATGTTTTCAACACTTCGACACTTGACACAACACCTAAAATAATGTATAATATATATGCTTGATATTTCTTTAAAGAATTTTCTGAAATGTTATAGTCATCGAACCTGCACACAATCTTATCGGTGTGCCGAAACGGTTGCTTACATTGAAGAAGCCTGCATACGATCTTAACCTGCAATTCGTGTGTATGACATATTAAATACTAAGCAGCCATTATTAGTGGTATGCCTCCGATTGCGTGTGGAACATATAAAATCACATTGTTATGGAGGTGTTTGAGATAGAGATTATATTAATAGCAATTTTATCAGTAGTTATCGTCTTGGCGGTAGTCGGTTGCATAATTGCATATAAAAAAGGCTTTTCTTCGGGCGTTGAGCACAGAAAACAGATTGCAGAAGCACAGTTTGGCTCGGCAGAGGAAAAGGCAAAGGCGATTGTTGCCGATGCCGAAAAAGTTGCTGACGCTAAAAAAAGAGAGCTTTTGTTAGAGGCTAAAGAGGAAAACCAGCGTTTGCGTCAAGAGCTTGACAGAGAAATCAAGGAACGCAGAAGCGAGCTTTCCCGCCAGGAAAACAGACTTAATCAAAAAGAGGAAGCATTAGATAGAAAGACTGAAAATCTTGAAAGAAAGGACCAATCGCTAAACAGCAAGCTCCGTTCTTTAGAGAAAAAGGAAGCTGAAATAGCAGAAATCAAACAAAAGCAGACAGAGGAGCTTGAACGAATTTCGGGTATGACTCGTGACGAAGCAAAGAGCATACTTGTACACGAAATCGAAATGAGTGCAAGACACGATGCTGCTGTTATGGTTAAAGAAATTGAGCAAGAGGCAAAAGAAACAGCAGAAAAGAAAGCAAAGAACATTGTTGCAATGTCTATTCAGAAGGTTGCGGCTGACCATGTTGCAGAAACTACCGTATCTGTTGTCAATTTGCCCAGTGATGAAATGAAAGGCCGCATAATCGGCCGTGAGGGACGAAACATTCGTACTCTTGAAACTTTGACAGGTGTTGACTTGATTATTGACGATACACCCGAAGCCGTTATTGTATCAAGCTTCGACCCCGTAAGGCGTGAAGTTGCAAAAATGGCTCTTGAAAAACTAATTGTTGACGGACGAATCCATCCGGCAAGAATTGAAGAATCGGTTGAAAAATCTCGTAAAGAGGTTGAAGCAATTATCAAGCAAGAGGGTGAAAACGCAGCATTCACAACAGGCGTTCACGGTTTGCACCCCGAGCTTATCAAGCTTCTCGGAAAGCTTAGATACAGAACAAGTTACGGTCAGAATGTGCTTAACCACTCTGTTGAGGTTGCACATCTTGCAGGCGTTATGGCGGGCGAGCTCGGCTGCGATATTAACCTTGCAAAGCGTGCGGGCCTGCTCCACGATATAGGTAAAGCTATTGACCACGAGATTGAGGGTTCTCATGTTACAATCGGTGCGGATATTGCAAAGAAGTTTCGTGAGAATAAGGATGTTGTCCATGCAATAATGGCACATCACGGTGATGTAGAGGCACAGACGATTGTTGCAACGCTTGTTCAGGCAGCGGACGCTATTTCTGCCGCACGCCCGGGGGCAAGACGAGAAAATCTTGAAACATACATAAAGCGTTTGCAGAAGCTTGAATCAATCGCCAACGAATACGAGGGCGTTGAGAAATCATTTGCTATTCAGGCAGGCCGTGAGATTAGAATTATGGTCAAGCCCGAAATTGTAAACGATGACGGTATGATAATTGTTGCCAAGGAAATCGCAAAGAAAATTGAAAGCGAGCTTGAGTATCCGGGTCAGATTAAGGTTAGCCTTATCCGTGAAACTCGTGCGGTAGATTACGCAAAATAATTGGCTTTCAAAAACAAAAACGGAAAAAATGGAGCAGTTGTCGAATATCGGCGATTGTACAGTACTGTTCGATAAAGGGACAGTCCACAGCACACTTGCCGCAGCTTCTACATGTTCGACCATGCTCCTTTTTTATTGAAAACGGAAAGGCAAAAATATGAAGGTTTTATGTGTTGGTGATGTGGTTAGCCGCGTCGGCAGAGAGATGCTGTTTAAGTATGTCGAGGAGTTGAAATATACAAAAGGCGTTGACTTTGTTATAGTAAACGGTGAAAATTCAAGTCATGGCAGAGGTATTTCACGCTCGGCATACAACGAGATGAAGCGTGCGGGTGCAGATGTTTTTACAACGGGAAACCATGTTTGGGGCGTTAAAGAGATTGTGTCGCTTATGGAGGAAGAAGGCGATGTCATCCGTCCTGCGAACTGGCAAGGCAACCCACCAGGCACGGGAAGTGTTGTTATTGATTCAAAATCAGGCGTCAAGGTCGGGGTTATAAACATAATCGGTCAAGTTAATATGCTGCCCTGCAACTCACCGTTTGAGGCTGTGGAACGGGAAATCGAACGGCTGAAAGAAAAAACACCGATTATATTTGTTGACTTCCACGCCGAAGTAACTTCCGAAAAGGTGGCTATGGGCTATTTCCTTGATGGCAAGGTTAGTGTGGTTTTCGGGACGCATACGCATATCCAGACCGCCGATGCAAAAATACTTGACGGCGGCACGGGATATATTACCGATTTGGGTATGACAGGTCCTGCCGACTCCGTTCTCGGTATGAATAAAACGATAATCGTAAACAGATTTGTATCGGGAACACCGCAAAAGTTCGAGATTGCAACCGGGAAAGGTCAGTTCTGCGGTTGTATATTCACCGTTTGCGAAACAACGGGCAAATGCACAGATGTGGAGCGGTTATATTTAGCATAAAAGAGTGTTTTTAAATGCCCTGTAACAGACGAAACGAGCCAAAGCTTTGCTTTGGGTTACCCGACGGCGTATGTTGAAACGCCGAGCGGCGAGCTTCGTTTGTTACTTCCGCTTTTTTATATGGGATAGGAAAAATGCCCTGTAACAGACGAAACGAG
Organism: Clostridia bacterium; assembly: GCA_036311705.1. Taxonomy (GTDB): domain Bacteria; phylum Bacillota; class Clostridia; order UBA1381; family UBA1381; genus Ornithomonoglobus. The sequence goes on along the minus strand of JAXJPK010000085.1, from coordinate 33 downwards.
CCAAAGCTTTGCTTTGGGTTACCCGACGGCGTA
>JAXJPK010000084.1:0-11265 GCA_036311705.1 Clostridia bacterium | reverse complement strand
TTTTTATACTCTGTAGCCTCTTTTAATGAAAATACAAGCTGTCTTAAATCCTCGATAGAATATATATCATGATGCGGGGCAGGGGAGATTGCATCACTACCCTCAGGTATCATTCTTGTTTTTGAAACATCTCCGACAATTTTGGCACCCGGGAGATGACCGCCAATACCTGGTTTAGCACCCTGACCCATTTTTATTTCTATAACTGCACCTGCCTCGAGATAGTCTTTATAAACACCAAATCGACCTGATGCAACCTGAACGATTGTATTTTCACCATATCGATAGAAATCTTCGTGCAAGCCGCCCTCACCTGTGTTATAGTAAATTCCAAGCTCTTTTGATGCACGAGCCAGACTTTCGTGTGCATTGTAGCTTATAGAACCGTAACTCATTGCCGAAAACATTACCGGCATTGACAACTCAAGCTGTGGCGGTAATACGCATTTTAGATTGCCGTTTTCATCTTTTTCGATTTTCTCCGGCTTTTTACCCAAGAATACCTTTGTTTCCATTGGCTCACGCAGTGGGTCAATAGGTGGATTTGTCACCTGTGATGCATTTATTAGAATTTTATCCCAATAAACAGGTAACGGCTTGGGATTACCCATTGATGAAAGTAAAACACCGCCGCTTGACGCTTGCTTATATATTTCTCTTATCGTATCGTTTTGCCAGTTTGCATTTTCACGAAAACGGCAGTCGCTTTTGACTATTTTCAAAGCACGAGTAGGGCAGAGAGAAACGCATCTTTGGCAGTTAACACATTTTGTTTCGTCACTTAACATAACTTTGCCGTCAGCGTCATAGCTATGTACCTCGTTGGCACATTGTCTTTCGCATACACGGCAGGTTATACATCTGTTTTGGTTTCTGACAACTTCAAATTCAGGATATATAAAATCTATGCTCATATCGTGACACCTTCTTCCAATTTAATTATTACAGGCTCGCCGCCGGCGGGTGAGTATATGTTTGTTGCATCGGGTTCCATAACTCGGATTGCAGCTTCTTCACTCGCAATAAGCACCTTATCATCTTTTTCACCCACAACCATACTGCGAAGCTTTAGTCTATCGTTTAATGCCATAAGTCCGCCGTTAAAGCCAAAAACAATAGAGAACGGACCGGTAATCAATAAGCTGGGGAACAATGTTCTTAAATATGTAAGTCTTTCCTTTTCATCGGGGTCATTTATACTATCTATTGTGCTCCAGAACGGTGCTGCAATAACACTTGCCGCGTCATTGAGCGATAATCCTTGTCTTCTTATAAGATAATCCATTATGTATGTAATAACCTCTGTATCTGTTTGCAAATTACATTTGTAACCGAACATTTCTATAAATCTGCGGTTAGCGTCATAAGAGGAGATTTCACCGTTATGAACTATTGAATAATCGAGAAGCGTGAACGGGTGTGCACCGCCCCACCAACCGGGAGTGTTTGTCGGGTATCTGCCGTGTGCGGTCCAGGAATATCCCTCATATTCATCCAATTTATAGAAAACTCCTACATCCTCGGGAAAACCGACAGCTTTAAATGCACCCATATTTTTACCGCTCGAAAAAACAAAGCAACCGTGCATTTCAGTATTAATTTTCATAACCGTTCTTGCAACGAACTCGTTTTCGTCAAGCTGCATTGAAGCAAGAACTGATTTAAGCGGTGCAACAAAATATCTCCATATAACCGGTTCATCTGTGATTTGCGGAATTTTTCGTGTAGGCATTATTTCAGATTTTACTATTTCAAATCGTTCTTTTAAAAACTTTTCGCAATCCTTTCGAGTAGTACGATCATTAAAAAAGAAATGCAAAGCGTAAAACTCCTTGTAGTCGGGATAAATGCCGTATGCTGCAAATCCTCCGCCAAGACCGTTTGAACGGTCGTGCATCGGTTTCATTGCATTGGTAATTGCTTCACCTGTCATTCGTTTTCCAGCCTTTGATATAACAGCTGCAATAGCACATCCCGAGGGGATTCTAACTTGACCTTCTAATTTCATAGCCCCAAGTCCTTTCGTGTAAATAGTAACCATTAATAAATAATAAACAAAAAAGGCGTCATCCGATTAGCTTTTGTTCTAATCGAATGAACGCCCTTGCTCATTTGTAGAAGATTATACTCCATAAATTCTCATTTGTCAATAGCAAAAGTAAAAAAATAAAAAAATTTAAAAAAAAGGGTTGACAAATATGAAATATGGGTGTATAATGTGTTTTGTTGAAGGCAAGGGCGTCTTTGAGGTTTGTTACTCGAGGTCGCTTATTTTTGTTTAAGCTACAAAAATATATACAAGAAAAGGCAAAGGCGTCTTTAAGAGGATTACATATATATCCTTTTAGAGATGCCTTTTCTTTTTAAAAATTAAGGAGGAATAAAAATGTCATATGTTGACGAAGTGATTGAAAGAGTGGAAAGAGAGAATCCCACCGAGTTGGAATTCCATCAGGCAGTTCGAGAAGTTCTCGACTCTATCAGACCTGTTGTTGAGGCTAATGAAGAAAAGTTCAGATACGATGCTTTGTTGGAAAGAATCGTAAACCCCGAAAGACAGATTAAGTTCAGAGTTCCTTGGACTGATGACAACGGTCAGGTTCATGTGAACACAGGTTACAGAGTGCAGTTCAATAGTGCAATCGGACCGTATAAGGGTGGAATCAGACTTCATCCGTCAGTTAATATAGGAATTATTAAATTTCTCGGCTTTGAACAGATTTTCAAAAACTCATTGACAGGATTGCCCATTGGCGGCGGTAAAGGCGGAAGTGATTTTGACCCGAAAGGTAAATCAGATCGTGAAATTATGAGATTCTGCCAGAGCTTTATGACAGAGCTTTGTAAATACATAGGTGCCGATACTGATGTTCCCGCAGGTGACATTGGTACAGGTGCAAGAGAAATCGGCTATATGTTCGGTCAGTACAAGAGAATTCGCGGCTTGTTTGAGGGTGTTTTGACAGGTAAGGGCTTGTCATACGGCGGCTCATTGGCAAGAACTGAAGCAACAGGATATGGCTTATTGTATCTAACAAAAGCTATGCTCGCTAAAAATGGTATCGACATTAACGGCAAAACAGCTATCGTTTCAGGTAGTGGTAATGTTGCTATTTATGCAGCTGAAAAGGCACAGCAGATGGGTGCAAAAGTGCTTACTGTTTCAGACTCAAACGGTTGGGTATATGACCCCGACGGTATTGATGTTGCAGCATTGAAAGAAATTAAGGAAGTTAACAGACAAAGACTTACAGAATATAAGAAATACAGACCTAACTCGGAGTATCACGAGGGCAGAGGTGTTTGGAGTGTTAAGGCAGATATTGCCCTTCCGTGTGCAACGCAGAACGAGCTTGACCTTGATGATGCAAAGATGCTTGTTGCAAACGGCGTAACAGCAGTAGCAGAGGGTGCAAATATGCCCACAACAGAGGAGGCAACAAAGTATCTTCAGGAGAACGGTGTATTATTTGCACCGGGTAAGGCTGCGAACGCAGGCGGCGTTGCAACATCAGCACTTGAGATGAGCCAGAACAGTGAAAGACTTTCATGGTCGTTCGAGGAAGTTGACGCAAAGCTAAAGAATATTATGGAAACATTGTTTGCGAATATCGACAGTGCCGCAGAAAGATACGGTTTCCCGGGAAACTATGTTATCGGTGCTAATATAGCCGGCTTTGAAAAAGTTGTTGATGCAATGAATGCACAAGGCATTGTATAATTAAATGTATATTTATAAAAATAAATTAATATGTTAAAAAGGCAAAGGCGTCTTTAATGTGGTTATAAGCATTAAAGACGCCTTTAGCTATTTATATAAGGAGATGTTTTATTATGAAAACCGTACCTGATTATTTTGGAAGTTTGGTATTTGACGACAGAGTGATGAAGTCAAAGCTATCATCAAAGGTTTATAATTCATTAAAGAAAACCATTGATGAGGGTGCAAAGCTTGATTTAACAGTTGCAAATGCCGTAGCAGAGGCTATGAAAGAGTGGGCTGTTGAGAATGGTGCAACACATTACACACATTGGTTCCAGCCTTTAACAGGCATCACAGCCGAAAAACACGATAGTTTTATTTCACCCTCACCTGACGGCAGAGTTATTATGGACTTCTCGGGAAAAGAGCTTATAAAGGGTGAGCCTGATGCTTCAAGTTTTCCGTCGGGCGGACTTCGTGCAACATTTGAGGCGAGAGGCTACACAGCGTGGGACCCGACTTCATATGCGTTTATTAAGGGACATACGCTATGTATTCCTACAGCGTTCTGCTCCTACAGCGGTGAGGCTCTTGATAAAAAGACGCCGTTGCTCCGTTCTATGGAGGCGCTAAATAAGCAGGCACTTCGTATTCTTAAAATTTTCGGTACAGAGGCAAAATATGTTCATACTTCTGTTGGACCTGAGCAGGAATATTTCCTTGTTCCGAAAGAGCTTTTTGAAAAGAGAAAAGACTTGATTTACACAGGCAGAACACTTTTCGGTGCAAAACCGCCAAAGGGACAGGAAATGGATGACCACTATTTCGGAGTAATTAAGCCCAGAGTTGAAGCGTATATGACAGAGCTTAATGAGGAATTGTGGAAGCTTGGAATTCTTGCAAAAACACAGCATAATGAGGTTGCTCCTGCACAGCATGAGCTTGCACCGATTTATACAACAACAAATATTGCAACTGACCATAACCAGCTTACAATGGAGATTATGCAAAAGGTTGCATCCCGACACGGTCTTGTATGCTTGCTGCACGAAAAGCCGTTTGCAGGAGTGAATGGCAGCGGAAAGCATAACAACTGGTCAATGGCAACGGATACAGGTATTAACTTGTTATCACCGGGCGAAACACCGTATGAAAACGCACAGTTCTTGCTATTCCTATGTGCAGTTATCAAGGCTGTTGATGATTATCAGGATTTACTTCGTATATCGGTTGCAACGGCAGGAAATGACCACAGACTTGGTGCAAACGAGGCTCCCCCTGCAGTTGTTTCAATGTTCTTGGGTGATGAATTGAATGCAGTTTTGGAGGCTATTGAAAATGATACGCCGTATCAGGGTGCAGAAAAGACCCAAATGAAGCTGGGCGTTGATGTTTTGCCTAAGTTCAATCGTGACACCACAGACAGAAACAGAACATCGCCGTTTGCGTTTACAGGTAACAAGTTTGAGTTCCGTATGCTCGGTTCATCAAACAGTATCGCTTGTGCTAACATTATGCTAAATGCTGCTGTTGCTGAAAGCTTAAAGATTTATGCTGACAGACTTGAGGGTGCAGAGAATTTTGAAACGGTACTCCACGATATGATTAAAAAGACTATCAAGGACCATAAGAGAATTATCTTCAACGGTAACGGATATGATGATGAATGGATTAAAGAGGCTACCGAAAAGAGAGGTCTTTTAAATCTCCGTACAACTCCCGATGCAATACCGCATCTTTTGGATAAGAAGAATGTTGATATGCTGACAAGTCATAATGTATTCTCAACAACAGAGCTTAAATCTCGTTGCGAGATAACACTTGAAAACTATTGCAAGACAGTAATTATTGAGGCGAACACAATGTCTGAAATGGCAAAGAGAGAGATTATTCCGGCTGTAACAAGCTATGTAGCATTCCTTACAACTGCCGCATCAAACAAAAAAGCTCTTGACTCGGCTATATCGTGTGAATACGAAGCAGGAACAGTTAAGAAGCTTTCAGCGTTAGTAGATAGTATCTATGAAAGATGCATGGAGCTTGACAGCTTGCTTGTAGATGTTGCAAATTGCGATGATATAATTGAAGAAAGCCGTTTCGTATGCGATAAGCTGATTTCTAAAATGAATGAGCTTCGTATATCGAGTGATGAAGCAGAAGTAATTACAGCAAAGCAATATTGGCCGTTCCCGACTTATGGCGATTTACTCTTTGGAGTAAGATAAAATATATAATGGTTTTAGGCGGAGCAGCAAAGCTTGCGTTCCGTTTAAAATATAATTAACAAATAGGAAAGAAGATGATTTTTATGGAATTCAGTGCAGTAAATACGATTTGGGTGCTTTTAGGAGCAGCGTTGGTATTTTTCATGCAGGCAGGTTTTTCGATGTGTGAAGCAGGTTTTACCCGTGCAAAGAATACGGGTAATATCCTAATGAAAAACCTTATGGACTTCTCAATCGGAACACCTTGTTTCTGGTTGGTGGGTTTTGGACTTATGTTTGGAGCAGGCACAGGCTTGTTCGGAAAGCTTGACCCGTTTATTTTGGGAGATTACAGTGACATTCTCCCGAGCGGTGTTCCGCTTTTTGCCTTTGCAATTTTCCAGACAGTGTTCTGTGCAACAGCTGCAACGATTGTTTCGGGTGCGATGGCTGAAAGAACAAAATTCTCGGCGTATTGCTTATATTCAGCTGCCATCTCTCTGATTATTTATCCCATTTCAGGACACTGGATTTGGGGCGGCGGTTGGCTTTCAGAATTAGGATTCCACGATTTTGCAGGTTCAACAGCTGTACATATGGTCGGCGGCGTATGTGCGTTAGTCGGTGCAAAGATTTTGGGACCCCGTATCGGTAAGTACGATAAGGACGGCAAGCCAAGGGCAATTCTTGGTCACAATATCACCTTTGCGGCGTTGGGCGTATTTATCCTATGGTTCTGCTGGTTTGGATTTAACGGTGCATCAACTGTAAGTATGGACAGCGATGAAAGCATTGTTTCTGCCGGACGAATATTCTTTAACACAAACTTGACTGCAGCAGTTGCTTGCTGTACAACGCTTATATTCACATGGATTCGTTATAAGAAGCCAGATGTTTCTATGACATACAATGCGGCTCTTGCAGGCTTGGTTGGTATAACAGCGGGCTGTGATGCGGTTAGCCCAATCGGTGCGGCAATTATGGGTATCGTTTTCGGTATTGTAGTCGTTTTGTCGATTGAGTTCTTTGATAAGGTTGTTAAGATTGATGACCCCGTTGGTGCTATTTCCGTACACGGTGTATGCGGTGCTTTGGGAACAATTTTTACGGGCTTGTTTGCAACAGGTGTTACAACAGAAAAAGGTCTGTTCTACGGCGGAGGCACACACTTCTTTGGAGTTCAGACTTTGGGCGTTGTAGTGGTAGCTTTATATGTTGCTGTTGTTATGAGTATTGTATTTCTTGTATTGAAGCATACAATAGGCTTGAGAGCATCTGCTGAGGAGGAAATTGCAGGTCTTGATGTTTCTGAACATGGTTTGGTTACAGCTTATGCAGGTTTTGCAATGGAACCGGACATTATTGCAGAGGATACGGATGAAAATACAGTTTATGTATCAGGTGATGTTCCTGTTGCAGAGGCTATCCCAGTGAAGAAGGTGCCGAGTGTTGATGATGAAACGACACCTAAGCTTACAAAAGTTGAAATTGTATGTAACGAGGCAAGATTTGAAAAATTGAAGAATGCAATGGTTAAGCTTGGCGTTACCGGTATGACGGTTTCTCATGTAATGGGTTGCGGAATACAGAAGGGTAAGCCCGAGTACTACAGAGGTGTTCCGGTTGAAACAAATCTGTTGCCAAAGATTCAGGTAGAAATTGTGGTTAGTATGATACCTGTGAGAAAGATTATTGAAACTGCAAAGAAGGTTTTATATACAGGACATATCGGTGATGGTAAGATATTTGTATATGATGTTGAAAATGTTGTAAAGGTTCGTACAGGCGAAGAGGGCTTTGACGCTTTGCAGGATGTTGAATAATTAAAAGCGTAATGCTTGAACTACAAAAAGACGGAGGAATTTTCAATGTGTTCTATAATGGGTTACTGTGGTAAGAGTGCCGCTTTGGAGGATTTTAAATTAGGTTTTTTAAAGACAGTTTCAAGAGGACCTGATGATAGTAGGATAATAGATACAAAAAACGGTCTGCTCGGTTTTCATCGACTTGCAATAATGGGTTTGACGGAGTCGGGTATGCAGCCGTTTGAGTTGGACGGAAACTATGTGGTCTGCAACGGTGAGTTGTATGGGTTTGAAACTGAAAAGAAAAAACTATCCGAGCTTGGTTATTCATTCAACAGTGACAGCGATTGTGAGATTATTTTGCCGATGTATCGTGAATACGGAACAGAGATGTTTTCGATGCTTGACGCTGAATTTGCATTGATAATCTACGATGCAAGCACACAGGAATTCATTGCAGCGAGGGACCCGATTGGAATTCGTCCGTTGTATTACGGATATGACAAGGACGGAAACATAATCTTTGCAAGTGAGCCCAAGAATATCGTTGGTTTATCCGATAAGATTATGCCATTTCCGCCCGGTCATTATTACAAAGGCGGCAAGTTCATATGTTATTGTGATATTGCTAAAGTTTGCGAAGTATGTCATGATGATGTTGAAACGGCTTGTGTAAACATAAGAAAAAAGCTTATTTCAGGCGTGGAGAAAAGACTGGTTGCTGATGCAAAGGTTGGTTTCCTGCTCTCAGGCGGTCTTGACTCGTCACTTGTGTGTGCGATTGCCGCAAAGCAGAGTAAAACTCCGATTAAGACCTTTGCTATCGGAATGAGCGAGGACGCAATAGATTTAAAATATGCCCGTCAGGTTGCTGACTACATAGGCAGTGAACATCAGGAAATATTTATGACCCCCGAAGAGGTTATAGATACGCTAGACAACTTGATCAAGCTTTTGGGGACATATGATATAACAACCGTTCGTGCAAGTATGGGTATGTATCTCATCTGCAAGGCTATTCACGAAAATACAGATATTCGTGTTTTATTGACAGGTGAAATATCTGATGAACTGTTTGGATATAAATATACAGATTTTGCACCGAACGCCGAAGCGTTCCAAAAAGAATCGGAGAAAAGAGTCAGAGAACTGCATATGTATGATGTTTTGCGTGCAGACCGCTGTATTTCGGTAAACTCGCTTGAGGCAAGAGTACCGTTTGGCGACCTTGATTTTGTCAAGTATGTAATGAGTCTTGACCCCGAAATCAAGATGAATAAGTACGGAAAAGGAAAGTATTTGCTAAGACACGCATTTGAAGGATTAGCCTACCTCCCTGATGAAATATTATGGCGTGAAAAAGCAGCGTTTTCTGATGCTGTCGGACATTCAATGGTGGATTATCTGAAAGAATATGCAGAAACAGTATATACGGATGATGAATTTGAAGGTAAATGTGAAAAATACACACACGCCCGTCCGTTTACAAAGGAATCTCTTTTGTATCGTGAGATATTTGAAAAATATTATCCCGAACAAGCAGAGATGGTAACGGATTTTTGGATGCCAAACAAGGAGTGGGAGGGCTGCGATGTAAAAGACCCGTCAGCTCGTGTCCTTTCAAACTATGGTGACAGCGGAAAATAACAGAATTAAAACCGAAAGGTAAGAATGACCTTTCGGTTTTAATTTTATTTAAAAAAATCGGTAAAAAATATTGACAAAACTATAAATACTGTGTATAATAGTTAAAGTAAGGGCAATGGGGTCTTTCGGTTTATCCCTGGGATTTCTGCCCTTTTTTTGAATAGTAAATATACAAAAGGCAAAGGCGTCTTTAATGCGTGAATAGCATTAGAGGTGCCTTTTTATTTATTCTGAAATGATGTGATATAAATGAAACTGAAAATACTTCACCTTTTTCCTGACTTGCTTGACCAGTATTTTGACAGCGGAAACATACAGTGTATGAAAAAGCGGCTCGAATGGCGAGGGATTGGATGCGAGATTGAGGAAGTGGTGAGAGATGCACCGCTCGTTGATCTGACTGATGTGGATATAATTCTTTTAGGCGGAGGAGCCGATAAGGAGCAGCTATATGTTTGCCAACACTTAATGAATTATAAAAATGAGCTTAAAGCATATATTGATGACGGAGGGGGCTTGCTTGCGATATGCGGCGGTTATCAACTGCTCGGAAAGTACTATAAACTAAAAGATGAAACGATAAAAGGCTTGGAAATACTTGATATTTATACCGAAAGCGGAAATGACAGACTTATCGGAGATATTGTTCTCCAAACAGATTTTCTAAACCCGCCATATAACAAAATAGTAGGGTTTGAAAATCACGGCGGACGGACATATATCGGTTCACATACGCCGTTCGGGAAGGTATTGCACGGAAACGGAAATTCAGATAATTGCGGTTATGACGGAGTGATATATAAAAATCTTATTGGGACATACCTGCATGGTCCGTTACTTCCGAAAAATCCGTCACTTTGCGATTATATATTAAGCAAAGCACTAAAACGGAAATACAGCGATTTTAAGGAGCTTGAATTGCTTGACGATACTCTTGAGCATACGGCGAACGAGTTTATTTTGGATAGATATAGGATAAAATAATTTTAAATGAAACGGTAACACGAGGGGAGAAAAATATGGAGAAAATTCTTGTGCTTGATTTTGGCGGTCAGTATAATCAATTGATTGCACGCAGAGTAAGAGAACAAAATGTTTATGCCGAAATTAAGCCTTATAACAAAATTTCGATTGATGATATTAAAAACGAGGGCTACAAGGGTATTATCTTTACAGGCGGACCTAACAGTGTTTATGACGAAAAATCACCGCATTATGATGCGGAGATATTAAATATCGGAATACCGATTTTAGGGATTTGCTACGGCTGTCAGCTATTGGCATATATGGCAGGCGGTGTTGTTGAGAGTGCAAAAGACAGCTCCGAATACGGAAAGACCATTGTTAATTCGTATGACAGTTTATTATTTAAGGATATTCCGAAAGAGTTTATTTGTTGGATGAGCCATACAGATTATGTTTTAACAATACCAAACGGATTTAAAGCTATTGCAAAAACGGATAAATGCCCGATTGCAGGAATGTGTGATGAAAAAAGGGGATTGTATGGTGTACAGTTCCATCCCGAGGTTAGCCATACAGAATACAGTGATTTAATTTTCAAAAACTTTGTATTTAACATTTGCGGCTGCTCGGGTGAGTGGAAAATGGAGAATTTCATTGAAAACTCGGTTGAGAAGTATAAAACGGAGTTAAAGGATAAAAAAGTACTGTTGGCTTTGTCGGGCGGAGTTGATTCAAGCGTTGCTGCTGTCCTATTGAATAAAGCCATAGGCAAGAATCTTGTTTGCGTATTTGTTGATCATGGATTATTGAGAAAAAATGAGGGAGATTTTGTTGAGAATACATTCAAAAATCTGTTCGGAATAAACTTGATTAGAGTTAATGCCGAGGAAAGATTTTTAGGTAAGCTCAAGGGTGTTACCGAGCCTGAACAGAAACGAAA
>JAXJPK010000083.1:0-11506 GCA_036311705.1 Clostridia bacterium | reverse complement strand
TTATGCCTATGCTTTATGAGGGCAGACAGCACAGAAGAAGCGGCAGAGAGTCACTTGATGCGGCTTTGATGCTTCAGGAGCTTTGCCAGATGGGCGTATCAAATGTTATAACATTCGATGCACATGACCCGAGAATATCAAATGCCATTCCGCTATCGGGCTTTGACGATATTCAGCCCACATACCAAATGATAAAGGCATTGTCTAAGGCTGCACCCGATGTACAGTTCAACAAGACAGAGACAATTGTTATTTCACCCGATGAGGGCGGTATGTCAAGATGTATGTATTACAGCTCGGTATTACAGCTTGACTTGGGAATGTTCTATAAGCGTCGTGACTATTCAAGAATAGAGAACGGCAAGAACCCGATTGTTGCTCACGAGTATCTCGGAAGAGAGGTTGCGGGTAAGGATGTAATCATTGTAGATGATATGATTTCATCGGGCGAATCAATTATAGATGTTGCAACGAAGCTAAAGAACAAGGGTGCAAAGAGAATATTCGTATTTTCATCTTTCGGTCTTTTTGTAAACGGCCTTGAGGTATTCGATAAGGCATATGCAGAGGGTATTTTCGATAAGATTTTCACAACAAACCTTATCTACAGAGATCCCGGTCTTGAATCGAGAGATTGGCATTATGAGGTTGATATGTCAAAGTATGTATCGCTGCTCATTGATACATTGAACCATGACGAAACAATTTCACACCTTCTTAACCCTGTAACAAAGATACAAAATCTTATTGCTAAGAAGGATAATAAATAATTTACAGAATATTTAAAATTGCATATTGATTTTTTTCTCTGTTAGTGTTATTATATAATAGTATTGTACAGAGGCGGTATGAATTTTATGCTGCTGTTTAAAAACAGCAGCTTTTCTTTAAGGGAGGATAATAAAAATGGCGAAAATTTCAGGGAAAAAGGATATGACAGTCGTTGCAATGGTGCTTTCGGTAGTAATAGTGCTTGCATTGGGTGTATATGCTGTATATGGGGTAGTCGGAGAAAAGATCTCCAATAACAAGCTACGAAAAGAGCTTGAGCGTGTGCAGACGGGTGAAGCAACTGTTGAGGAGTTTGCAGATGTAAGCGGAAAGACAGTTGATGAGGTTTTGGCATCATATGGAGTTTCTGCTGATGACGGTGTGAACGGCAAAACAAATATGATGGAAATGGCAGACAAGATGACACTTGATAAATACTGTGAATTTATGGGTGTGACATACAATGAAGAGGATTTTGCGGCATATAAAACAGAGAATAAGCTTGGTGATGACATAACAGCTGAAACGAAAGACAGTGATGTTAAAAAAGGTTATGCTCAATACGCATATCAAAAGGCTCTTGAAGCACAGCAGGCAGCAAACGAGAACGCAGCAGATACTTCTGCGGAAAATAGTGCTGAATAATAAGCAGATAAGGAGATAGGGAAATGGATAATGAAAAGCTAAACAACGAAGAAGTTGTTGAAAATGAAGTTGTAACAGAAGAGGTTGTTGAGGAGCCTACAGAGGTTGCAGAGGAAATCGAGGAAACGGCAGACGATACTGAATCATCAGAAGAGGTTGTTGAGGACACAGAAGCAGTTGTTGAGCAGTCAGAAAATGCTGAGGGCGTATGCGAGCCGACAAAGAAGTGCAATGCCGGATTAATAGGACTTATTGCAGGCGGAGTGATTGTTATAGCAGCACTTGTTGCATATATGTTGTTCTATTTTGGCGTAATAAACCCCTGGGAAAAGGGTTATGTTGATACAACGGGTGTAACTCTTCAGGAGCTTGCAGATAAAAGCGGATATTCATTAAGCGAATACAAAAAGGTTAACGGCTTGCCGAAAATGATGCCGAAATCAACCTTCGAGAACGCTGTAAATAACAGTGTTAAGCTAAAATATATAATATCGAAGGGCGACAAAACAATCGAGGAGTGGAGAGAGCATTACGGTTGGGATGAAAGCGTAACCGAGGAAACAACAATCGGCGACGCTATGGCAAAGACAAAGCTTTCCGTAATTATCGGCGGTGACGATTATGTTGACATTATAAAGGGTATCTATGGTTTGCCCGATGATGTAACAGGCGACACTCTCTACGGTGAAGTTCGTACCTTGATAGACCAAAAGACTGTTGAAATGAAAAAAGAGCAGGAAGAAAAGACTGATGACGAAAAGCAGGAAAATGCCGATGCACCTTCTGATGCTGAAAACGAGAGCAATAACGAGCAAGAGAACGAGAAAACAGAGGATGCTGAATAACGGCGGGTACTGCGATGAGTGAGGAACAAATTCTAAAAACAGAAGAAACACAATCGGAAAATGCAGCCGCTCCCAATAAAAAGAAAAAAATCTCATGGAAGGTGGCTGTGCCGATAATTATTGCCGCTGTTTTGGCGGTTGGTATAGGTGTGTCAAAGTTGTTGTTCATTACGGGCGTTATCAATCCCTATGAAAAGGATTATATAGATGTAACAGGCCGAACGGCGGCAGACTTGGCTAAATCCAAGAATTTGAAATACGACAGATTTCTTAAAGAATACGGTCTGCCGGAGGATATGCCAAAAAGCACTTCCGAGCGTGCGGTTTATTATAACATTCCCGTAGGTGTATTTGTTAAGAAAACGCCTGGAATAGACAGCTTCGAGGCACTAAAAGAGAGTATGGGCTGGGATGACAGCATCACTGAGGATACCACTATGGGTGATGCTCTTGATAAAACGAAGCTATACTATTATGTAGGAGAATTTTCGCTTGAAAGGTTTAAGGTTTTATATGAATTACCGGAAACGGTAACAGGCGACACTCTATATGGCGAGATTCGGAATATAGTTGATGCAAAGGATAAGGAATTCAGAGAGGCAGACGAGAGTATGTCGGAATCCGAGCAGTCAGAAAATCCCGAAAACACAAAAGAATAACAGACAGCACCTTGTGAGGGTTATATACCGCCTCAAGGTGCTTTGTTCATTTGCTAAAAAAGGTTTACAAATCCCGCGTTGTGTGATATAATAGCATTGAGCGGATATAGGAAGGAGAATGATTGAATATGATTACGGAAGCAAAAAAAGAATTTATAGAGTTTATGATGGAATCCGATGTTTTAAGATTCGGTGATTTTGTTACAAAAAGCGGTAGAAATACGCCGTATTTCGTAAATACGGGCAACTATCGTACGGGCAAGCAGATTGCGACGCTCGGCAAGTTTTATGCAAAGCTTGTTAAGGAAACAATAGGAGAGGAATTTGATTGTATGTTCGGACCTGCATACAAGGGCATACCGCTTGCGGCAGGCTGTGCATCATCTCTTTATAATGAGTTCGGTATCGACAAGCCGTATTTCTTCAATCGTAAAGAGGAGAAAGATCACGGTGAGGGCGGCTCAATTGTAGGCTACAAGCCGCAGGACGGCGACAGGGTTATTATCATCGAGGATGTAATAACAGCAGGAACAGCAATCAGAGAAACAATGCCCATTCTAATGGGTGCGGCAGATGTAACAGTAAAGGATATGTTCATTTCCGTAAACCGCTGCGAGGTTGGAACAACACCGGGCAAGACGGCTATTATGGAAGTGGGCGAGGACTACGGTATTAATGTTCACGCAATCGTGACGGTAGCAGATATATATGAATATTTAAAATCGTCGGGAGAATATGACGAGATTATTCCTAAAATGGAAGAGTATATGGAAAAATACTGTATTCTCTGACGGAGAAAGGATTTGATTTTTATGAAATTTAAGAAAGTTTTGGCAGTAACGGCGGCAGCGATGGGAATTATGGCATCGTTTGCAATGACCGCCCTGGCTGAAAATGATGTTGTATCGGTAACGGTTGATAACTCACCCGTTGAGTTTGACCAAAATCCCGTAATTATTGAGGGACACACGCTTGTTCCCGTCCGTGCGGTATTTGAAAAAGCGGGTGCGGAGGTAAGCTGGGATCAGCCCACACAGACAGCGACAATCAAGAAAGAGGGTTACACCGTAACGATAAAATACGGCGAGAGCGTTATGTATAAAAACGGCGAGCCAATCGAGCTTGAACAGCCGGCGGATGTTATAAACAACAGAACCATGATACCCGTTCGTGCGATAGCCGAAGCGATGGATTTTTCCGTTACATGGGACGGACACCATAGCCTTATCTTAATTTCCACAAACGGAAAGCCCTATAGAGCGTTTGCGTTCTTGAAAACGGGATTTATGACAATGGAGGACATTGCGGAGTTTTACTCTAACGGTGCAGGATATGACAGCATAGACCTTGACGGTGACGGTAAATCGGAGAGTATCGAATTTTCAAACTCAAACGATATGATATCCGATTCAACTCCCGTGCTTCAGATAAACGGTGTTGACTATACAGGCGGCTTGGGCTCACTTACGAGTGCGTATTCTATGGCTGTTGTTGATATAGACAAAAATGACGGCAAGAAAGAAATCGTGATAAGCGAGAACGGTGACACCTTGACAGCAAGATTTTACAGATATGAAAACGGAATTTTGAAAGTGCTTGCAAAAGACGGCGTTCCGTCGACGATATCGTATGCGTCGAAGCTGTTATTCAGCGGTACGGGCTATATCATATCCGACCTGACGGGCAGCTGTTTTGTGGATATAATGGTAACGGGCTGCGTATATAGACTTGACGGCGAATATGTATCTCTTTACAGAATGAGCAAGATTGAATCCATATTCGGAAGAAATCTTTACAACACATATGATGACAGTATGTTGTATAACATCATCTACACAAAGAGTTACCAGCCCGGAACATATGCCGATATGAGTGATGTTGGAGTTATTAACGCATCGGATTTAAAACAGTTTAAGATGATAGACGGCTACAGAGATTATGAGGACCCGAAATATATAGAAATGTATATTGAGCTTCCAAACGGAGAAAGAGCGGTAATAACACCATACCAGACCTAATCGGAGGTGGTTAAAATACTAAAGCGAATTATTTGTGTAATAACAGCGGTTATAACTATGCTGTCTGTTTCGGCTCACGCATATGATGTTGTAAACCTGCAAAATTCTATGGCATTCTGTGACGCTTTGGGAATATTCGACAGCGGCGAGCTTGTTTCGGGTGAGATATGTGATATAGACGAAAATAAATACAAAAATCTTACAAAAGCCGAAATAGTCGAGTTTTACGATACAGCGGCGTGGATGACGGTTTGGCGTAAAATTAATCCGACACCGTTTAGGGGTGCGTGCGTTAATTTCACAACTAAAAACGGTACTCGCATAAGCTACTATTTTAATTCGGGCATACAAATCGGACGATACGGTGATGAAAATTATGTATGCTATATGCCTGCAAAGGCGGATGCACAAAAGCTTACCTATATATTGTCGGATTTTTATGATAGTGACGATGGCGTATATGGCGGCACGATATTTAATGTTGCAACGGAGAAGGATTTTCTGAAGCTCCCAAATCAGCCTTGGGCAAAAGAGGCGATTACGGAGGCTGCGAAAAAGTCGCTTGTTTTATACGAGTTTACCGATAAATACGAAAAGCCAATCACCCGAGAGGAAATGGCAATTTTGATGGATAATTTCATAGCTGTAGCAGGAAATTATGCGAATATGGACGAGTATATGAAAGCGACGGGAACGGTTTATCTTGAGGGCAGCTTTGCAGACTGCCAAAACCGTGACAGTGCGATAGACAGGCTCTATGCACTCGGTATAATAAGCGGTGTAGACGGTATAAACTTTAACCCTGACGGCACTATAACCCGTCAGGAGGCGGCAGCGTTTATGACTCGTGTTGCGAAGCTGTTTATGTATGTCGGTACTGATTACAAAGAAAAAACGGCCGACTGGAATAGTGTTGATTCATGGGCGAGCTTCTATGTAAGATGGTGTATTGATAAGGGTTTAATGCGTCTTGATGATGACAGAAAGGTTTATCCCAAGGACTGTATGACTGTTGAGCAGGCAATAACTATTTTGAGTAGATTATATGATTTGGCAACATATTGGGAAAGCTAAAAGACTATTAACTTAGCGTATAATGAACTACATTCATCACTCGACATATCTTAAGCGTACCGCCGTGAAGAGGGAACGCAGATATGTTGCACTAAAAATTAATCAGTCCTATGAACGAGGGGGCGTTGTTCTAAACAACAGCCCCTTTTGTGAATATTCTTTGGAGGTTTCATTTGTTGGAAATAGGAAATGTCAAAATAGAGAACAATGTGTTTTTAGCCCCGATGGCAGGGATAACGGACAAGCCGTTTCGTGAGATTTGCCGAAGGTTTGGGGCAGGGATGGTCTATAGCGAAATGATAAGTGCAAAAGGGCTGTATTATAATGATAAAAAAACGGCTTCACTAATGGATATGACGGGCGAAAACCCTTGTGCAATACAGATTTTCGGCTCGGAGCCTGAAATAATGGCGGAAATCATACCCAAGGTTATGGAATTCAAGCCTGATATAATTGACATAAATATGGGCTGTCCCGCACCGAAAATCGTAAACAACGGTGATGGCTCCGCATTGATGAAAACGCCCGAGCTTATGGGTAAAATAATGCGTGCGGTGACAGACGCATCACCCGTCCCCGTTACGGCAAAGATACGCAAGGGCTGGGACGAGGATAACTCCCTTTTATGTGCAAAAATCCTTGAGGATAACGGGGCGTCAGCCGTTGCGGTACATGGCAGAACGAGGGAGGAGTTTTACGGCGGAAAAGCCGATTGGGGAGTTATTACCCGAATAAAACAAGAATTAAAAATCCCCGTTATCGGAAACGGCGATATATTCTCTGCCGAGGATGCAATAAGAATGTTTGAACAAACGGGTTGTGACGGCGTTATGGTGGCACGGGGAGCACAGGGTAACCCCTGGCTGTTCAAAGAAATAAATGAGCTGATTAAAACGGGCGAGGTCAAGACAGCACCGCAACCGCAAGAAAGGCTTCGTGTTGCGTTAGAGCATATTTCAAGGCTCATAGAGGACAAGGGCGAGTCAAGAGGCATTAAAGAGGCGAGAAAACACCTTGCATGGTATATAAAAGGGCTTAAGGGTGCGACACAGATTAGGACGGAAATATTCAAGATTAGTGATTTTGCTACAATGAGTCGGATTTTGACAAATTATATTGACACTTTTCGATAAATATTAGAAAAATCCAATAAAGATATTGAAATATTAAATTTTTTTTGTTAAAATAAAAATAATATAATTTCGTGACAAAATGACAATCGGAAAGGAGTTAAAAATATGGACAAGTTCGTTAAAGAGGGACTTACATTTGATGATGTATTGCTTATTCCGCAGGCGTCGGATGTTACGCCGAATATGATTGAGCTTGGTACAAGACTTACCAATAAAATCAAACTTAACATACCGTTTATGAGTGCGGCAATGGATACAGTCACCGAATCGCAGATGGCAATAGCCATTGCCAGAGAGGGCGGTATCGGCATTATTCACAAGAATATGACAATAGAGCAGCAGGCAGCAGAGGTAGATAAGGTTAAGCGTTCGGAGAACGGAGTTATAGCAAATCCGTTCAGCTTGTCAAAGAATCATACTCTAAAGGACGCCGATGATTTGATGGCGACATATAAAATATCGGGTGTTCCGATTGTTGATGAGGATAACATTCTGATTGGTATCATAACAAACCGTGACTTGAGATTTGAAACAGATTTCTCAAAGAAAATTGAGGAGTCCATGACTTCGGAAAACCTTATCACTGCTCCCGTTGGAACAGGGCTTAAAGAGGCACAGGAAATTCTTTCCCGCCATAAGGTTGAGAAATTGCCTATCGTTGATGAGGGAAACCATCTAAAGGGACTTATCACAATAAAGGATATTGAAAAAGCTGTTCAGTACCCCAACTCGGCAAGAGATGAGCAGGGCAGATTGCTTGCAGGTGCGGCTATCGGCGTAACAGAAGATTGTCTTGATAGGGTTAAAGCGTTAGTTGAGGCGGGCGTCGATGTTGTCGCACTTGACTCGGCTCACGGACATTCCAAGAATATTATTGAAAAGGTTAAAGAGATTAAGGCAGCATACCCCGATTTACAGGTTATTGCAGGAAATATTGCAACAGCTGAGGCGGCAAAGGCATTGATAGAGGCGGGAGCTGACTGTATAAAGGTTGGTATAGGTCCCGGCTCAATATGCACAACAAGAATTGTTGCAGGTATCGGCGTTCCGCAGATTACTGCAATATATGATGTATGCAACGAGGCTAAAAAGTACGGCATACCGGTTATCGCAGACGGCGGTATCAAGTACAGCGGCGACTGTGTAAAAGCGATTGCGGCAGGTGCAGATGTAATAATGATGGGAAGCTTGCTTGCAGGCTGTGACGAAAGCCCGGGTGAATTTGAGATATATCAGGGCAGACGCTTTAAGGTATATCGTGGTATGGGCTCACTTGCAGCTATGGAAAAGGGTTCAAAGGACCGTTATTTCCAGACAGGCTCAAAGAAGCTCGTCCCCGAAGGCGTTGAGGGTAGAGTTCCTTATAAGGGACCGCTTTCAGATACAATATTCCAGCTTGTCGGCGGACTTCGCAGCGGTATGGGTTATTGCGGAACTCCTACAATTGAGGACTTAAAGGAGAACGGACAGTTTATAAAGATTACCGCTCCGGGACTTAAAGAATCGCATCCGCATGATATTTATATAACAAAGGAAGCACCGAACTATAGCGTTAACGGATAAAAAGTGTAAAGATTTCAACAAAAAATTCGCAAATTTCTAAAAATTTGCGAAATTTTTTTGGGTTTAAATAAAAAATGCAATAATATTATTACAAAAATTAATTATTACTTAATATCTATGTAATAATTATGGGTAAAAAGTACAGTAATCAATAAATATATTGGAATGATTTTGGTTAATACACTACATGTTGATTTTTTGTAAATTTAAGAAACATAAGAATTTTGTGTGAAAAATATAGAAATTAGGTATAAAACATACCCAATTTTACGGTGATATTATGCTATTTTTACGGGATTATTACAAAAAAGGGGTTAAAAATGAAACGGCGGTCTTAACATTTTTGTAACTTTTCAGGAAAAAGACTTGACAAATATATTAAAATATGTTACAATGCCGTATGTAAACTGTAAAAGGTATATTTAGTTTATTATTTTGGATTTCAAAAGCAAGAGAGAAAAGGAAAGTATCACGACCGTAGTAAAGGCAGTTTCGGCAGATATGCCGAAAGAGTTTCGCTGAATATAAAAGCGGAAGAAAAGGAGAGAGAGATTCTTTATGAAAATCGTACAGAAAATGATTCTCAGTGCAATTTCATTAACTGCTGTTCTCGGAAGTACGGCAATGGCTGCTGATTTAAGTGGCTGGGCTGTTCCGGGTTATCAGTCAGCGAGTGAAGCAGGCTTGGTTTCATATTCGGTTGTATCGAATAATCTAAAGGATTCCATCACTCGTGAGGAATTCTGTGAACTTGCAATGAATTTGTACAAAAAACTTACAAATGAAGATTTGCCTGTACCTGCAGGCTCACCGTTTGTTGATACAGACAGTGTGGCAGTTGCACAGGCTTATAACTATGGCATTGTTCAGGGTACAAGCGACACCACTTTCACCCCGGACAGACTTGTTACAAGAGAAGAAATGGCAAAGATGCTTGTTAGCACGCTTACTGCAAGTGAGGTTGTGTTTAACATTGCAGACGGTGCCGACACAGCGTATATATCGGCATTTGATGATGGCTCAAGCGTTAGTGCATGGGCAATGTCATCAATCAACACAGCACTGAACTATGAGCTTATGACGGGCGTAACCGATACAACTCTTGAGCCGTTGATGGCAACATCAAGAGAACAGGCTATCGTGAGCGTAAACCGTTCATACGAAAAGTTCGCAAGCCGTAATTATTCAGTTGTTGCGTTGCCGGAAATTATACTTCCGGAAGACGGTGCCTTGATAACGACAGAAAAGTTTGAAGTGGAGTGGATGGACTCGGCTCCTGCGGATTCATACCATGTCATAATCAAGGACGAGGCAGGTAAAGCAGTCTATTTAAAGGATGTTACCTCAAACAGTATAAAGGTATCAAAAAGTGATTTACCAAACGGCAATTATTCAATAATTGTAGGAGCAGTCTTAAGCGACGGCTCGGAGGTGTACAGTTTACCGGTTGACTTTACATATAAGTACAAAAAGGTTACTAATGTACAGTCAAATAATTTTTCAAGTGGGGATTACAAATCAGATAATCCCAAGATTCAGTCAGTAATCGACTTGGCGGAAAGCTTTTTAGGCACTCCTTATTTATGGGGTGGTACAACGCCGAATGGATTTGACTGTTCGGGATTCGTGCAGTATGTGTACGGCAAGAACGGCTATTCCATAACAAGAACTACATATACTCAGTGGGCAAAAGACGGAGTAAGCGTATCAAGGGATGATTTACAACCCGGCGATTTGATTTATTTCGGATACGGTGATTCGCCCTCTCATGTAGGAATGTATGTTGGAGGCGGTATGATGATTCACTCACCCAGAACAGGTGATGTAGTCAAATATACGACCATAGAAAGCGGTTATTATGATAACTGCTACTTGGGTGCCAGAAGAATAATCCAAAAATAAATATAACCTAAAAATGAAAAAGGCTGTTGCAAAAACGCAACAGCCTTTTTAATGTTCCATTATTTTTGCATCCCCTATGGAGATTATTCAACTATTTTTCGCATCCCCTATAGGGATTATTCAACTTTTTTTGCATCCGCTGTGGGGACTGTTCAACTTCCCTTGCAGAGCCTCTTATTTTTCAAAACAAAAGGGGCTTTGCCGTCTTGCACCGACAAAACCCCCTATTTATATGTTGCTCAGCAATTCGTTCCACCCCGTAATATAGCGGTCAGAATGCTGTATGAGCCTATCCTTATCAGCGGCGTTTGTATCATCCGCTATGGCAACGGTTTTAAACCCTGCCTTTGAGGCACTCGTTATGCCTGTTAAAATATCCTCATAAACGGTGCAGTCGCACGGCTCAAGCCCAAGCCTTTCAGCCGCAAGCAGATATATATCGGGATTGGATTTACTGCAATTCACCTCTGCGGAATACGCAAACGCCGAGATGCAGTCAAAAACGCCTATTCGCTTTAATGCCGCTTGGGCAAGCTCGGGAAAACCTGAGGTAGCTATAGCTAATTTAACACCGTTTTTGTGAAGCTCTTTTATATATTCAACAACGCCGTCTTTGGGGGGGATGTTTTGTGCATATTCATATGCGGTTAGTCGGGAGAACTCGTCAAACATTTCTTGTGTTGACATATCGGGCAGGTAATTCTGCTGTATTCCGACCAGGCTTTCCTCGAACGACATCGACTGATACGAAAGCAGCTGTTCATACGAAATTGTCAGCCCGTGATTTTTGAAAAAATCGCCCGTTATTTTAACCCAAATCCCCATTGAATCGAGAATTGTTCCGTCAACATCAAAAATAGCACCTTTCATATCTATCCCTGTTAACCCCTTTCAAC
>JAXJPK010000082.1:0-2236 GCA_036311705.1 Clostridia bacterium | reverse complement strand
TCTATGTATAATTTTAATGTTTATATCACACCAATTCTTCGACAACACATTTATGATAAGGATATTTTGATAGAAAAAAGAAAAAATGTTGGTATTGCAATTAAACATAGAGATGTTATTGTTCAAGATGATTTCGATAAATTTAAAATTATACTCTCCCATTTCTTTTTTCCTTCTTCCTTATTTTTCTTCTTGAATTGTGCCTGCGTCATCCCACAGTCGCTCAATTCCGTAAAACTCACGGATTTCCTGCTGCATTACATGAACCACAACATCGCCGTAATCCATCAATACCCATGAGCCGGTGCTGTATCCCTCTTTATGGAGTAACGGCACATTTAATTTATCGAGCTGTTCTTCAACCTCGTCGATGCACGCACGCACCTGCACGGTAGATTGACACGATGCGACCACAAAATACTCACCCAAAGATGTCTGCTTGGCAACATCAAGCACTTCAATTTTTGATGCTTTCTTATCTTCGAGTGCTTTAACCGCAGCCTGTGCTTTCTCGTATGCTGTCATACAATTTTCTCCCTTCATTTATGTTTATTTCTGCAAATTTCATTCCAAGCATACACTGTATTGGGATGAATTATACTTCCTTTTTTCAAATTGAATTTAAACGATTGAAATATCGCTTCTCGATAAGCCGAGTCAATATCCTTTCGGCTTAATTCACGGAGCTCCGATACCCCGTTAAAATCACGATTTGGTTCTGTCATATCCGCTACATATATTATTTTATCAAGCAATGTCATATCTTGTCTTGCGACTGTGTGAAATCGAATTGCGTCAAGAATTTCCGAATCTGAAATTCCGTACTCATATTCAGCAACAACCGCCCCGACGGGTGCGTGTAATACAGGAGGGCAACGCATTGTCCAATCATCAATTTCGACATTGTGTTTATTGCAATACTCCAATGATTCCTCAAAACTCATTCTTTTTGCACAATCATGAAGCAAGCCTGCAATAATTGCCTTTTCCCTGTCTACGCCGAATATGACTGCCATTTTCTCGGCCTCATTCTTTACTCCGATACTGTGTTTGTATCGTTTTTCATCCAAAACGCCCTTTAACTTTCTTTCCAAAGACTCAATATTATAAATACAATCCATTTCTCTTTATATACTCTCTAACAGCCTCGTCCATAAATTCGTTCATTGATTCGCCTGCCTTTATCCCATTACGAATCATGGTAGATGAAATATTGAATATCTGTGCATCAATAAGCCTTATATCTGCATCAAATTCTTTACGCCTTTTTTCTATCAGTTCTGCAATGTCAGAATCCGTACCCCTCGGATAAACAAGCAAAATGCAATTCTCAACAATTATTTCAGGTCTATACCACAAATGAAAATCTCGCAGCGAATCCTCGCCGATTATAAAATATATCTCCCACTCGGGATGAAGCTTCTTCAACTCTGTCAAGGTTTCTGCGGTATATGAATAGGTCTTTTTTAAGACTTCAAAATCATCCGCAACCATATTTTGCTCACCCGATACAGCAAGGCGAGTCATTTCCAATCTTTTAATTGGCGGTGTTATATCAGAATTACGCTTATGCGGCGGAATACCGCCCGTCATAAATCGAACTTCCGACAAATTAAACTGCTCTAAAGCCGCTTTGGCAATTTTAGTATGCCCAATATGCGGTGGGTCAAATGTTCCGCCAAAAATGCCTATTCTCTTCATTTTTTCGGTAACTCTATTTTTCTGTTCTTAACATTTTGTGATTTACGGAACAGAATAAATTTGTTACCAATCGCCTGTATAGGCTCTGCCAATAGCCGCTTTGCTGTTTCGTCGCAAGTTGTGCGAGTATCAACACCTGCTGTTTCAAGAATAGAAATTTTGATTAATTCACGCTTTTCAAGTGCTTCATCAATGGCGACAATAACAGTGTCGGATAATCCCTCCTTACCGATTTGTATAATCGGCTGTAACTCGTGTGCCATTTTCCTTAAATAAGCCCTCTGTTTCCCAGTAATCATCTCATTCCTCCAACTATTCGTTGTTTACAAGTAATCCATATTATATTATCATATTTTGCGGATATTGTCAAGCTTTTTACCGCCATTTTGCGTATAAAACAGCAAACGGGGATGTAAAAAAACAGCACCGATCGTGTGATGGTAAACTACGAACGAAAACCGTCCCTCATAGCCCTGCTATTCGGCGGTTTTCGTCCGTTCTGCACTATTTTTTTGCATCCCCATTGGGATCTATT
>JAXJPK010000081.1:0-4354 GCA_036311705.1 Clostridia bacterium | reverse complement strand
TCTCAAAACCCCGCTGTCCGCACCCGCAGACGGAAGCTTTGCAAACCTGTTTAAATCTTTTTTAAGCTTATCTTTAAATTCTTTCTTTATCTTCAGCTTTTCAATCGCTGTCTTAAACTCCGCTACTTCAGCCGAGGTCCCGTCCTTTTCACCCAGCTCCTCTTCGATTATTTGGAGCTGTTCACGAAGAAAATATTCGTGCTGATGCTCATCAATTCGCTCATGGGTTTTACGGATGATTCTATGCTCAAGCTCGGTTATTTCTATAAGATGCTCCAAACGATACAAAAGCTCCGATGCACGAGATGTAAAATCAAATTCCTCAAGCAAAACCTGTTTTGCATCAACCTCAAGCTCTGAAATTGCCGAAATAGTATCACAAAGCTTGCCAAGATTGTTTATTTCCATTATGTTCATAAACTTATCAGGCTGAATTTTGGGGTTTACAGCAAAATATTCCTCAACCTTTTTCTTGAGTGCTTTTATGTATGCTTCCTCTACATCGCATATCTCCGAATACTGCTCGTTTAGTTCCTCAACCTCGCAGACAATATTGGGCTCAAAGCTGTTGATACTGCGGATAATTCCTCGTGCCTCACCTTTTATTATCAATCTTGTCACATTCCCCGGTAAGTGCATAATCTGCTTTATAACAGCTATCGTACCAACCGAATATATGTCATTTTCTTTTGGGCTTTCCACATCTGCCCTTTTTTGTGCAACAAGAAATATGCGTGAATCACTCGCTGACGCAGCCTCGATTGCTTTGATTGAAGCAGATCTTGCAACATCAAAATTTAACTGCATATGCGGGAACACCACTATGCCTCGCATTGCAACAGTAGGCAAAATATGTATATTATTTTCCAAGTTGTTTCACTCCAATTAGTTTTATGCTATTTGCGATGCAATTAGCTCTGCCATTTCCTTACAACCGACCTTCTTTGTGCCTTCGCTGTAAATATCGGGTGTTCTGTAACCCATATCGAGAACCTTATCAACAGCATCGTTAATAGCTTTTGCTTCAGCACCAAGACCGAATGACATTTCAAGCATCATAGCCGCAGATACAATTGTTGCTATCGGATTTGCTTTATCCTGACCTGCTATGTCAGGTGCAGAGCCGTGAATAGGCTCATACATACCACACTTTGTAGCACCCAATGACGCTGACGGGAGCATACCGATTGAACCTGCAATTGCAGATGATAAATCCGATAGAATATCGCCGAATATATTTGATGTTACAATTACATCAAACTGTGACGGATTAATTGCAAGCTGCATTGCGGCATTATCAACATACATATGGCTGAGTGTTACCTCCGGATAATCCTTTGCAACCTCCTCCATTGTTCTACGCCATAATTTTGACGAATCAAGAACATTTGCTTTGTCTACAGATACAACTCGCTTATCTCTCAACATAGCCGTATCAAATGCAATTTTACCAATTCGGCGTACTTCCTCCACGCTGTATTTCTCCTCATCACTCGCCCATGAGCCGTCCTCGGCGTTATGTCTTTCGCCGAAGTATATTCCGCCCGTAAGCTCACGAACTACCATTACATCAAGTCCGTTCTTAAGCTTTTCATCCTTAAGCGGTGATGCGTCCTTTAACTGTGGTTTTAGGATAGACGGCCTTAGATTTGAATACAAACCAAGTGCCTTTCTTATGCCCAAAAGTCCTTTTTCGGGGCGTTCCTTGCAGTTATCCCACTTCGGACCGCCAACAGCACCAAGCAATACGCTGTCTGATGCTTTACAAATGTCTATCGTTTCTTGTGGAAGCGGCACACCCGTTGCATCAATTGCACAGCCGCCCATCAGGACATCTGTATAATTAAATGTGTGATTATATTTTGCAGCTACGGCGTCAAGCACCGTCACAGCACCGTTTACTATTTCAGGGCCTATTCCGTCACCCTTTATTAATGCTATTTTATACTCACTCATTGCTCTTTTCTCCCAACCTATAAATTACATTCTGCCCGACTCGATATATTTAACCAATCCGCCTGCATTTATCAATTCCTGCATAAACTGCGGAAATGCCGTTGCCTGATATGTTTTGCCTGTTGTTTCGTTTGTGATAACACCCGTATCAAAATTAACGGATACCGTATCATTCTCATTTATATCCTTTGCAGCCTCGGGACATTCAAGAATTGCAAGTCCGATGTTTAATGAGTTTCTAAAGAATATTCTTGCAAAACTCTCGGCGATAACGCATGATATTCCGCTTGCTTTTATTGCAAGTGGTGCGTGCTCTCTTGAAGAGCCGCAACCGAAGTTTGCACCGCCAACCATTATATCGCCCTGTTTAACCTTGTTTACAAATTCTGTATCAATATCCTCCATACAATGCTTTGCAAGCTCCTCGGGCAACGAGGTATTAAGATACCTTGCCGGGATGATTACATCTGTATCTATATTGTCGCCATATTTGATAACTGTACCTTTTGCGTTCATCATTTTTACATTACCTCCTCAGGAGCTGAAATTTTGCCCGTTATCGCACTTGCTGCGGCTACCTCCGGGCTTGCAAGATAAACTTCACTCTCAACATGACCCATTCTGCCGAGGAAGTTACGGTTTGTTGTTGACACACATCTCTCGCCTGCTGCCAATATTCCCATATGTCCTCCAAGACACGGTCCGCAGGTTGGAGCAGATATTACACAGCCTGCTTCAACGAGTGTTGAAAGTGTGCCGTTTTTAAGTGCGTCAAGATATATTTTCTGTGTTGCCGGGAATACAATTACTCTTATTCCCTTCTTAACTCTCTTGCCCTTTAAAATCTCTGCGGCTCTTTCAAGGTCTGTCAATCTGCCGTTTGTACATGAGCCGATAACTACCTGGTCAATAGCTACATCTCCCCAGTTCTCGGGTGTTCTTGCATTCTCAGGCAAATGCGGGAACGCTACCGTATGCGGTACTTTTGACAAATCTATATCAATAACCTCTGAATACTCCGCATCAGTATCGGCAGTAAACTCCGTAAATTCACGGATTGAATGTTCTCTCATATACTCACGAGTCAACTCATCAACCTCGAATACACCGTTTTTAGCACCTGCTTCAATTGCCATATTTGCTATTGTAAAACGGTCGTCCATGCTCAATGTGTGCATTCCCTCGCCCGTAAACTCCATTGACTTGTACAACGCACCATCAACGCCTATCATACCTATTATATGTAAAATCAAGTCTTTTCCGCTTGTGTAAGGATTAAGCTTTCCTGTCAAGTTAAACTTAATTGCTTCGGGAACTTTAAACCACGCTTTTCCCGTTGCCATACCTGCTGCCATATCTGTTGAACCTACACCTGTTGAAAATGCACCAAGTGCACCGTATGTACAAGTATGTGAATCTGCACCGATAACAACATCGCCTGCAACTACCAAACCTTTTTCGGGTAATAATGCGTGTTCAATACCCACTTCACCGACTTCAAAATAATTCTCAATACCAAATTCATTTGCAAATATTCTTACAACCTTTGCCTGCTCTGCCGATTTGATGTCTTTGTTAGGTGTGAAATGGTCAGGTACAAGTGCTACCTTTTTCTTATCAAAAACATCCTCCACACCAAGCTTGTCAAATTCACGGATTGCAACGGGAGCCGTAATATCGTTACCAAGCACAAGGCTTAGATTTGCCATTATCAAATCTCCTGCTTTTACCGTTTCCATCCCCGCCGCTTTTGCAAGGATTTTCTGTGTCATAGTCATTCCCATTTAGCATCAGTCCTTTCATTTCTAAAACGCTTATACACCAAAACATTATACCATATTTTATTATATTAGTAAATACTTTTTTTCATAATTAGGTATTTTTTATCATATTATCGTTGTTTGAAAGCTTATATGCAAGCCTATATCGTTCATTTATCGTCATTTTCGAAAACTCGTCCATACTGATAGGGACAGGTATTATCGGACACTTGCACTCTCGGCAGTAGTTACTCTTTCTGCTTATGTAAAAAAATTGATTGCATTTTTTACAATATGATATATACATATCACCACTCCTTACCGTCGCACGCCTACGAATTTATTTCCGCGAAATCTGCCTCAATTTCCCGAAGTATGTTATCGAACAGACATTTTATCTGCACGCTGAAATTGGACTGTTGCCTTTATCACATTCTGTATCTGAACTCATTCAGCCCTTAAAAAGGTGGGCTGTTAAAAAAGGTGAATAATCCCCAAAGGGGATGCAAAAAAATAGTGCAGAACGGACGAAAATCGCCGAATAGCAGAACTATGAGGGTTATCCCGAAGCTATACATTGGTATGTGAGGGACGGTTTTCGTTCGTAGTTTGACAGCTTTTAATCAAAGGGGGTGTTG
>JAXJPK010000080.1:0-5185 GCA_036311705.1 Clostridia bacterium | reverse complement strand
GGTGTGATGTAGGGCAAATAGGCGTGGTAAGCATTATTACGCTTACCACGCCATAAAACATTATATCATTTGACAAGACTTTCTAAGGAAAGTGTCACCCATCATTGACAATTCAACAATTGACAAAGTTTTTGGAATGTGTTATACTAATTTAAAAGAATAATGTAAACGATTACATTTTCAAATTGGAGGTTTTTTTATGGAAAAATCAAGCTTGGATAAATTCAAGGACATAAAAACAGACGATGTTGTAGTTGACAGAAGCAAAAAGCTTAAAATTGCAATCGTTGGTACTGGTTGGATTGCTGAAACTCACATAAAGCAATATCTTAAAATGGAAGATGTTGAAATTGTGGCAGGCTGCGATATCATTGAGGGTAAGGCTGAAGATTTCTTTAAAGATAATGGTCTTGAGGGAGTAAGATGCTATACATCCGACAAGGAAATGTATGCTAAAGAAGAAATTGATGCAGTAAGCATCTGTACATATAATATGACACATGCTGAATGTACAATCAATGCTCTCGAAGCAGGCGTTCACGTTCTTTTGGAAAAGCCTATGTGTGTTACAACAGAAGAGGCTGTTGAAATCATGAGAGCAGAGAAAAAGAGCGGTAAAATCCTTTCAGTAGGATTCCAACCACGTTTTGACGACGACATGAAGCAGGTTAAAAAGGTTGTACAGTCAGGCGTGCTTGGTAAGATTTATTACATCCAGACAGGCGGCGGAAGAAGAGCAGGTATTCCTTTCCCATTCGGTACAACATTTATTGAAGCTAAGACCGGCGGAATCGGTGCAATGGGTGACATCGGATGCTATTCACTCGATATGGTCCTCAATGCAATTGGCTACCCGAAGCCACTTACAGTAACTGGCTACACATCATCTTTCTTTGGCAACAGTCCTGAATATTCAGGATACATAAACTCTAATCATACAGATTATGCAAAGATATTCGGTGTTGATGACTTTGCTGCTGCTTTTGTTAGACTTGAGGGTGACATCATTCTCGACTTCAGAATTTCTTGGGCAATGCATATGGATACATCGGGTGACACACTCATCCTTGGAACAAAGGGCGGTCTGCGTATTCCGTCAACAGAATGCTGGAACGGGACAATCGGTGGAGATATGACTTTGTATCACGATGTTGCAGGACAGCCGGTTGAGACAATAATTCCAAGAAAGAACTCAGGATCATCTAACTGCTTTGAATATAAAATTCGTTCGTTCCTTGACGCTGTGCATACAAATGGTGATGCACCTGTATCAACAAAGGAAATTATCTACAATCAGGCAATAATCGACCATATTGTTAAGTCATCAAAGCTTGGCAAGGAAATTGCGGTTGAAATTCCGGAAATATAAGGAGAGTTTAAAATGAGCAGATTTAAATTAGGTATTCAGCTTTATTCACTTCGTGATGAAATGGAAAAGGATATGGATGCTACTCTTAAAAAAGTAGCTGAAATGGGTTATGAATGTGTTGAGTTCGCAGGTTACTTCGGTCATACTGCCAAGGAAGTAAAGGCCATGTGCGAAAAGTACAACCTTGAGCCTGTTTCTGTTCATCAGACACACGGCGTATTTTTGACAGATGCTGAAAATTCTGTAAATTACCTTAAAACACTTGGTGTTAAATACTGTGCAATTCCGTATATTGGCGGTGACGAATGGAAAGCTGATTACGACAAGCTCGTAAGCGAAATCAAAGAAGTCGGAAGTCTTTTGAAGGATAACGGAATCAAGCTTATGTATCATAACCACGATTTCGAGCTTTTGATAAAGCATGGTGACAAATTTGTTCTTGATGCACTTTATGATGATGTTTCAACAGACCTTTTGATTCCTCAGCTTGATATGTGCTGGGTACACTATGCAGGTCAGGACCCTGTTGCGTACATTAAAAAGTACGGGGATGTTGAAGAAGTTCTTCACATGAAGGATTTTGAATGCAAAAACCTTGGTGCAGGTCCGGTTTACAACCTTATCAGCAGTGATGGTT
Source organism: Clostridia bacterium (assembly GCA_036311705.1). Classification (GTDB taxonomy): domain Bacteria; phylum Bacillota; class Clostridia; order UBA1381; family UBA1381; genus Ornithomonoglobus. The sequence goes on along the minus strand of JAXJPK010000080.1, from coordinate 3,179 downwards.
CTGTTGAAGAAAAGAAAGATAAGGAAAGCGATGGTTTTGAATTCCGACCTGTTGGTTATGGCAGACAGGACGTGAAGCTTTTGCTTGAAACTGCAGAGGATACAAAAATCAAGTATGTAATTGTTGAACAGGATATGCATCCTGAACGTTCAAGCCTTGAAGATGCGAAGATGAGCATTGACTATCTCCGTTCATTGGGATATTAATTTTAAAAAGGATTTGCTTCTTAAAAAGCAAATCCTTTTTCTATTCTGTTAATAATCCAACTAGTCTGTCAGTAATTCATAATTATCTGACCAGCCCTTTATCTTTTTAAATGCAGGTTTTAACTGCGTTTTCTATTTCGTTTGAAAGGAAAGCCGTTTCCATAACTTTTATAACACGAAGCGCCTGCTTGGGTTTGATTGTAAGTTCCGCCTTTCCTTCAATAGCATCAATAAGCTGAATATATACTGGGTTTAAGTTGTCCTCAACATCTGTCGGAGCCTCAAGCTTAATAACCTCAACAGTATCCTCGCTTCTCGGTGCCATTGTCTTTGACGGGCCTGCCTTGGTTTTCTTGATTTCCACTCCCCAGGTGTCCTCGCGTTCAAGACATTTAACAACCTTGCCTTCGCAGTCCCAACCGTCAATCTGCAATGTTCCCTCTGTTCCAAGTACATACCATCTCGGATGGTTAATAAAGTTGTTTGTGGAAACTTCTATATGCACAACAATTCCGTTGTCAAAAGTCATTGTCAAGCGGAAATTGTCGTCAACCTCAGGGTAATGTACACTGAACATTTTGCAAAAAACGTTAACAACCTTAAGCTCGGAATACATATACATCATCTGGTCGATAAGATGCACACCCCAGTCCAGCATCATACCGCCGCCCAGTGACTTCAGCGTTCTCCAGCCGTGCGGAACACCCCGCGAGCCTTCAACTCTCGATTCTATCACGATAGGCTTTCCGATAGCTCCTTCTTCGACTTTTCTCCTCATAAGAACAAAATCACGATTTGTTCGTCTGTTTTGATCTATAGTAAACACTTTCCCCGTTTCTTCGGAAACATTTATCACTTCAAGCTATTCTTCGCTCCTCCATTGCCAAGACTCTTTGTGCTTATGGATATAATCCCGTTGTTGGAATTCATCATATTGGCAAGCAAAATCCATTTAATTTAGCTGATGATTTATTAGAGCCATTCCGCCCGTTAGTCGATTTATGGGTGGATAGGAATATAGAGGATATAGGTGAGGAATTAACAAAGGATAATCGTCGAAAACTTATAAACCTGGTTAATGAAGTGGTCGAGTTTGACGGCAAGAAAACTAAGGTGCGTTATGCCATAGACCGTTGCGTTAGCAGTGTAACCTCTGCTACTAATCAAAACAAGCCGGAGGCTTTAAAGCTGCCGACTATCTGCTCGGCAACATTGGATGAGATGAGAACGGAGTGGGAGGATGATTAATCGTTTTATGCGTGTATTTGTATTTTTTGATTTGCCCGTATATACAAAAAAGCTTCGGAAAGAATACGCAAAGTTTCGCAAGTTTTTAATTAATGACGGTTTCTTTATGCTTCAGTATTCGGTTTATACTAAAATTGCCCGTAATCATGATGATGCGAATCAATGTATATTATCAGTTAAGCGTAACTTGCCTGCTCATGGCTCTGTTCGATTATTATCGGTAACGGAAAAGCAGTATGCCGCAATGCAAATACTGGTAGGAGAGGCTACTCGTGAGGAGGATTTTTTAAAAACGAAAGAGATACTTGAATTCTGATAAAGGATATGGTATAATGTTTTTGAGGTTTTAGTTCTCTGATGGATATTGATAAACTTATACAACCATTTTATGCTTAATCTTGTCGGGTGTGTTTTAGTTCTCTGATGGATATTGATAAACTTATACAACAAGAATGGCTTGACTCCGATTGGTAGAGTTTTAGTTCTCTGATGGATATTGATAAACTTATACGATAATTCAAAGATTGATGCAATCAAGATGGTTTTAGTTCTCTGATGGATATTGATAAACTTATACAAAATCATTTTATAAAGAAAAAGACAATTCGTTTTAGTTCTCTGATGGATATTGATAAACTTATACACCTTTGCGGAGTTTGTAAGAGCCGCCACGTTTTAGTTCTCTGATGGATATTGATAAACTTATACCAACGGCAGGGATAAAAGCTCACAGGGAAGGTTTTAGTTCTCTGATGGATATTGATAAACTTATACCAGCCGCAAAGTTAGCAGTGAATGCCTTAGTTTTAGTTCTCTGATGGATATTGATAAACTTATACGCTGTTGCTGCGTAAACGCCAATCCCCCAAGTTTTAGTTCTCTGATGGATATTGATAAACCTATACTCAATTACGCTTTTTTATGTTAATCTATCAGGAATTGTCCGCACTATTTTCAATATAACCCGAAAGCTTTTCAATAGTTCGTATCGGTGCATCCTTGGCTGTGCCCCATTCCATATCCTTATTTCGATAGTCAAATTTAAGCGTAAACTTGTGAATATCCTCTCTAATTCTTGAAAGCTCCATAAGCTCCTTTTTTATCAAGACGGAAAGGAATATATTAAGCTTTTCGCCTTTGAGCGACTTCTTTGCAAAATCAGAAAGCATCTTAAAATGCGGGAGGCAGACGCCTTTTGACAAATCAAATTTTTCTTTAAATTCGGGATAATCGAAATACATATCCAGCAGTACATTAATGTATCGCTCCATTGTATAATTCACCTTATCGCACACCACGCATGACGATGTGACGGTTTCAAGCAGTTTTGAAATCTCGTCTGCAACATCGGCGGCGGCGGACTTTTTAAAAACTCCTTTTTTCTCGCTTTTTATTTTTTCGGCACTCTTTTCAAAGTGCCTTATTTTTTTCTCTGTTTCCTCCAGGTGAGTATCAAGAACAAGTGCAAGGGGGAGCTTGTTGCCCGAATCAAACATCTTTGTAAAATGCCTGCGGCAGTATCCCTTATCATTAGAATTAATCCGAAAATCGGGCTCCATCATTGCGGCACCGAGAGCGTATTCTACAGCTTCATTTTCAAGATTTCTTTCAAGCTCGCACAAAGGACATTCGCAATCTTTTTCGTATGCCTCTGAAACGGGGATAGTGTATATTGTTTCTTTCATCGGTTAGTTTGCTCCTTTTTTTCGGAATATGTTTATTACC
>JAXJPK010000079.1:0-2398 GCA_036311705.1 Clostridia bacterium | reverse complement strand
ATACCGAAGCTATACATGGGTATGTGAGGGGCGGTTTTCGTTCGTGGTTTGACGGCATAAAATAAAAGGAAATCTGCAAAATTGCAGATTTCCTCCAAAAATCATTGTTTTAACAATGTTTTTATAATTTTACTTGTATTGAAACATATACATTCGCCATCAAACAATCGGTGCTGTTTTTTTACATTCCCATTTTATTATTTAACACCATAATCAAGCAAATTGCTTCAGTGCGTCCTTCAACCACCACTCGCCAATATCAAGTGCCTTGTAAAGATTATCTCTTGTCGCTTTTCTAAACACCTGACCTTTGCCAAATTCACCTGTGTTGTCCATAACTTGAACCAGAACCTCCGTTGCAACCTCCAAGTCATTTACATTCTTTGTTTTAACAATATCAAGCACAAGTATAAGTTTATCCTCAAGATTTCCGTAATAAATTCTGTTGCCGCATCTTAAAATTGGCTTTCCGTTATATGTTAACAATTTTTTCTTTTTTACTGCCATCTATCTTTTCTCCTTTCTTAAAACTACCATATATTAAATTATAACACAAATACAAATGTTTTGCAAGAACTTTCTATAAAATAATCTTTTCAATCTCCTATTGAAATTCCATTTATTTTATAGTATAATAATATTATAACATTTATGGGAGATTTATTATGAAAAGCTTTGATATTCGTACTAAAATATATTTTGGCGATAAAGCTCTTGACAGGCTTTTAGAAATAAATTACAAAAGAGTAATGGTCATAACCGACCCGTTCATAGAAAAGAGTGGTTTACTTACGGAGGTCACAGGACGGCTACAGCAGGCATTCATTGATTTTTCCGTTTTCTCTGATGTGGTCCCCGACCCTCCGCTCGATAAGATTTCAGCAGGAGTAAAGGCACTTCTCGATTTTGACCCTGACTGTGTTGTTGCAATCGGCGGAGGCAGTGCAATTGATTCTGCGAAATCAATAAGGGAATTTGCATCAAGAGCCACAACAAAGGACATTGCACTCATTGCAATACCTACAACATCAGGAACAGGCTCGGAGGTTACAAGCTTTGCGGTTATAACAGACAACGAGAAAAATATAAAATATCCACTCGTAAGCGAATCTATGCTCCCCACAGAAGCTATTCTTGATGCTACACTTGTTAAAAGCGTACCCGCTTCTGTAACAGCCGATACGGGAATGGATGTTTTAACCCATGCAATCGAAGCGTATGTGAGTATAAATAATAACGAATTTTCCGCAGCACTTGCAGAAAAGGCAATCGAAATATGCGGCACATTCCTGCTCCGTTCGTATCTTGACAATACAGATTCTCACGCACGAAAGAAAATGCATGTTGCCTCCTGCTTGGCAGGACTTGCGTTTAACAGTGCGTCGCTTGGTCTTAATCATGGTATTGCACACGCCATCGGTGCAAGATTTCACATTCCGCATGGCAGAGCGAACGCTATTGTTCTCCCGCACATAATAGAGTTCAATTCGGGAATTAACAAGCACTCAAAAAGCAGAAGTGATTACCCTAAATGCGTTGAGAAATACTGCAATGTTGCAAAGCTTCTTGGTGTAAATAACTTTAACGAAATAACCACCATTCACGCTTTGACGGGTTGGGTAAACTTTATGAATAAGGAGATGAATATTCCCCTCTCCATCTCTCAATGCGGTATTGACAAAAACGAATATATGAATGCTGTCGAACAAATGGCTGAAAAAGCACTTGCCGACGCCTGCACAGCCACCAATCCCAGAGTCCCGTCAAAATCAGATGTGTGCTTAATTCTCGAACATTTATATTATGAATAATACAACAAAAAACCTGATAAATAAAGTCAAGAGGATTTTTAAATTTTTTTAGAAATAAAAACCGACCTCCCAACCGTTAGATTTTTGGTCTAACTTTTTTGGGGGGTCGGTTCAAAACGATCGGTGATGTTTTTTTACATCACCCTTTTTTCCTCATAAATTAGTTATTACCTGCCATTGCAGCAACTTCTGCAGCAAAGTCATCTTCCTTTTCTCAAGACCTTCGCCTGTTTCAAAACGAACAAAGCTCTTAAGAGTAATAGCAGTGCCAACCTTCTTTGATACTGCATCAAGGTACTGTGCAACAGATTCCTTGTTTTCAGCCTTAACATAAAGCTGCTCTAACAAGCAAACCTCCTTAAGCTCCTTTGCAAGACGGCCTGTTATCATCTTTTCGATGATAGCGTCAGGCTTTGAAGCATTTTTCGGATCATTCTTAAGCTGTGCAATAAGAATCTCCTTCTCATGCTCCTTATACTCAGCAGGTACATCATCGCTTGAAAGATACTTCGGATTCAAAGCTGCAACCTGCATTGCAACATTTCTTAAAGCTTCCTTAACCTCATCGTTAGCAGGAGCGTCAGCCT
>JAXJPK010000078.1:0-7837 GCA_036311705.1 Clostridia bacterium | reverse complement strand
TTTAGCGCAGATCGTTCAAAGGCTTAAAATGCCATAAAATCAATGTTTGATAAAGACTTATTGAATAAAATTGATGTTGAAATCCGCATTGTTTGCGGATTTCCTGTATTTAATGCCTTTGAACTATTCGCGAAACTCACCCTCGGAGTACCCGCGTACGCCGTCGGGCAAGGTAAAATGCGTATAAATCCGCATTTTACTTCGTTTCGCAAATTCTGCATCTAAATTCATTCAGCCACACAAGGGGGTGCTGCTAACGCAACACCCCCTTGTTTTTTTATTCCCTTTATATTTATAAGAATATGCCGATGAACTGACACGCCAATACGACGCATACCAACGCAATGGGGTATGTTGCGGCGTATGCCGACGCAACATCATCAGTTCCCGTAACACCGATTAGTGTACCCAATGCAGGAGTACTTGTCATACCGCCGCAGATTGAGCCGAGTGAGTTGAATACGCTCAACTTCAATACCTTTGCCGCGAACAAGTATCCGATAAGCATCGGAACAAGTGTTATTATTGCACCGTAAACGAATAACATTGCACCATGCTCTTTTAAAATTTCTACAAATCCCGAGCCTGCACTAACGCCTGCTCCGAGTAAGAACAATGCAAGACCGAATTCACGCATACATTCAAGAATTCTCTTTTCAACCTTCAAATCAACCTTACCGATATGACCGAAGTGACCGAGAATAAGTCCTGCTATAAGCGGACCGCCCGAAGTACCGAGTGAAAACTCGGCACCGCCCGGTAGCGGAATAACGATTTTAGCAATTATTATTCCGATAGCGATTGCAAGTGCAAATGGGAAAAATCCCATATCGTCAATAGCGATAAGCTTCTTTGTGTTTGACGAAACATTAACGCCTGTTGCTGATTGGAACAACGCACGCTCTGCATCCATATCCGTTTTAAGAATTTTCGGGATAATCTGCACGAATAGCACAACGCCCACAACACCAAACGGGTACGCAATACCGTACCCTACAGATGCCGCCTCCGAGCCTGTAGCCTCAAGAGCGGCGGCAAGTCCGGGTGTACTTGTCAAAGCACCCGCCATCATTCCGACAGATATATCTGTCGGTACACCGAACAGCGTTATAACGCCCACACAGGTCAAAGCACCCGTTGCTATTATAATAAATCCAAGCAAGATATAAGACTTTGCGTTGACTTTAAAGTTACGGAAGAATTTCGGACCTGCAATAAGTCCGACCGAAGTAACAAAGCAGATTAAACCCAAGTCGCCGACAATTTTGGGAACCTCGTATCCGAAATGTCCGAATACGAGAGCTACCAAAAGTATGCCTGCTGTTCCGAGATTAAGTCCGCAAACAGTTATTCTGCCGATTAGATAGCCCAAAAAGGCTATCACAAATATTATCATTAATGAATTTTGCATTACCGTATCGGTAAACCATGAGAGAATTGACATTTTAAAATACCCCCATTAGCCTTCCGGTGTTTCGGTTTTTGAATATTTGGGCAGAAGCAGCGGGGAAACCTTATCAGATTTAATTCCTGCGTTTTCTGCCTCTTTTGCGAATGTGTTTATGTGGTTAAGTGACAATACACCCTGTTTTACACTTTTGCTCTTTTCTGCAGCGTTCTTACCAGCACTTCTGCCGAATACAATAATGTCGAGCAGTGAGTTACCCATTAGGCGGTTTCTGCCGTGAATTCCGCCGACAGCCTCACCTGCAACAAACAAGTTTTCAACATTCGTTGTCATACAATCGTCTGTGATGTCAAGACCGCCGTTCTGATAGTGAAGTGTAGGATAAATCAGGATAGGTTCTTTGCGAATATCTATGCCGTATTTACCGAACATTCTCATCATTGCAGGGATTCTCTTCTCGATAGTACCCTCACCACCAATTTTCTCAATCATCGGTGTGTCAAGCCATACGCCCAAGCCATCGCCTGTATCAACACCGTTGTTGCGGTCGCCGCACTCACGGATGATTGATGCAGCCGACACATCACGGGTTTCAAGCGGATGCATAAATACTTCGCCCTTAACATTAACAAGCTTTGCACCAAGTGAACGAACTTTTTCTGTTACAAGTGCACCGAAAATCTGCTCGGGATATGCCGCACCTGTGGGGTGATACTGAAGTGTATCAGCATAAAGCAGCTTTGCTCCTGCACGGTAGCCCAATACAAGACCGTCAGCAGTAGCACCGTAGTGATTTGATGTGGGGAAGCCCTGATAGTGCATACGGCCTGCACCGCCTGTTGCGATGATAACTGTCTTTGCACGAGCAACAAGAAGCTCTTTTGTTTCCATATTCTGCAAAACTGCACCCGCAGCGTTGCCGTTTTCGTCCAATATAAGCTCTATTGCTGCTGTGAAATCTACAACGGGGATACGGCGGTTTAGAACTTCGTCACGAAGTGTACGCATTATCTCTGCACCCGAGTAGTCCTTTGCGGCGTGCATTCTCTTTCTGGATGTACCGCCGCCATGAGTTGTAATCATATTACCCTCTGCGTCCTTATCAAATTCAACGCCGAGATTGCTCAACCACGAAATTGCATCAGGAGCATCGCATACAAGCTTTCTCAAAAGCTCTCTCTTTGCCGCAAAATGACCGCCGCCGAATGCATCAACAAAGTGAATTGCGGGCGAATCGTTTTCCTTATCAGCGGCCTGGATACCGCCTTCTGCCATCATTGTGTTGGCATCACCTATTCTTAGCTTTGTAACAATCATTACATTTGCACCGGCCTCGTGAGCCTCGATAGCGGCTGATGAACCTGCACCGCCGCCGCCGATTACAAGTACATCTACATCGTAATCAACCTTTGACAAGTCAATATCCTCGGGCTTAATTCTGCTGTTAGCCTGAAGCATTGCAGCAAGCTCGTGCGGTACCTTTTCACCCTTATTCGGACCGATTTTTAACTCTTCAAATTCGCTCTCTTTATAGTCAGGGTGATATGCCTTTAATAAATCTGTTTTTTCCTGTGCAGTCATTCGAGCCGGCTCATATGCAATGTTCTTGTCACGAGCAGCCTCAACTGCCTTTATTGATTCCTGAAATCTTTCACTATACATTTGCTGCACCCCCTCTTATTTCTCTATTTCTCTTGTGTTGTAAAGCTCTTTTAGCTCGTCGATGGGCTTCTGCATCAAAGCCTCGATAAGCTCTGTGAATGTGCCGTCCTTAATTTCCTGAACACGATTTTCAAGGTGGTCGCACTTCGGAGCAAGATACTTACCGTTTATACGGCGAGCAAGCATTGCGACCTGGGGGTGAGAAATACCTGCGGGGCAGCGTGATGAACATACGCCACACATAACGCAGTCGAAGGATTCCTCCGCACACTTCTCAAAGTCGCCTCTCTGTGCGTATGCGATATACTGCATAACATTCAAGTCCTGAGTACAAGCCTTTGTACAAGCGTTACAGCCGATACAAGCGTATATTTCGGGATATAACTGCATCATAATCTGCTGTGTGGGAGTGATTGTTTCTATATCATATACCTGCTTAACAAGCGGGAAGAACGGGAGAGTTGCAATATACATATTGTCCTCAACCTTTGTTTGACAAGCAAGACATGCCTTAAGGTCACGGTCGCCTGCTATTCTGTAAATTGTTGCACACGCACCGCAGAAACCGTTACGGCAGCCACAGCCCCTAACAAGCTGATAACCGGCGTATTCCATAGCACGCATAATTGTTAGAGTATCCGGAACCTGATACTTCTTTCCGAATAGAAATACATTTACCATATTTTCCATATTAATGTTTCCTCCTGATTAATATTCGTCGGGCAGCTTTTCAACTTCGTCAAAGCGGAATACGGGGCCGTCCTTACATACATACTTTGAGCCGATGTTGCAGCGGCCGCATTTACCGATACCGCATTTCATTCTAAGCTCAAATGTCGTATAAATCTGCTCATCTGTGAAACCAAGCTCTTTTAGACCCTGTAAAACAAACTTAATCATTATAGGGGGTCCGCAGACCAAAACAGTCTTATCTGTAGCAAAGTTCAATTCTTTCAGGTATGAGGGGACAAATCCGACATGACCGTCCCAACCCTCTTGCTCACGGTCGATTGTCAGGTGTACATTAACGCCCTCTGCAACGCTCCACTCTGTCTGGATTTCCTCAAGCTTAACGAGGTCGTCCATTGAACGGGAGCCGTAGAGAATATCAACCGTACCGTAGTTTGCTCTGTTATCAAGAACATAGTTTATTACTGAACGAAGCGGTGCAAGACCGATACCACCTGCGATAAAGAGCAGGTTTTTGCCCTTTAGCTCTGTTTCGACGGGGAAGTGGTTACCGTAAGGCCCTCTTACTGTTATTTCGTCGCCAACCTGAAGGTCGTGAAGATATGATGTAAGCTCACCGCATTTTTTTATACTGAATTCCTGGTATTCCTTATTTGTCGGTGACGAGGTTATTGAGAACATAGCCTCGCTGATACCGGGTACGCATAGCATTGCACACTGACCCGGCATATGCTCGAAAAGCTTTCCGCCCTCGGGTGCATTAACACGGAAGGTTTTAACATCGGGTGTTTCCTGAGTTATACCCGTAATAACTCCTACCTTGGGGATAAGAGTATCAAGCGTATAATCCTTATGACAATTACATTCGCACATATTATTTGCCCTCCTGTTTTGCAAAGGCTTTAATAACCTTTACTATATTTAATGATGACGGACACTTGTCAACACATCTTCCGCAACCAACGCAGGAGAACATTCCATCGTTGTTGGCAGGGAAGTACATAAGCTTATGCATAAATCTCTGTCTGAATCTCTGCATCTGGCTTGTACGGTTATTTCCGTGTGCCATCATTGTAAAGTCTGAATACATACATGAATCCCAGCAACGATAACGCTGTACGCCGTGACCTGTATCGTAGTCTTTTATATCGTAGCACTGGCAGGTGGGGCATACGAATGTGCAAGTACCGCAGGCAAGGCAGGGTTTATACAAATCCTCCCATATGTCTGAATTGAACTTGTCGTCCATTGATGCGTCCTTACCCCAGCCGTCAAGTGACAAATCACTGTAGGGGAGCTGTGATACGATATTTTTAATCTGTGCTTTAAGGTCATCTACTGCTGTATCGTCCGAATTTTCAAGTATATCGGACAGTACATTGGTTAGAGCGGTACCCTTTTCTGTAATAGGCTTCCAGTAAAGATACTCTGCTGTGTTCCAAACGGAAACATCTGCAATACCTGACGGATCTGCACAGTCAATGCCGAATGTGTTACAGAAACAGCTTTCCTCAGGCTCGTTACAAGCCATAGCAACGATTATGCCGTGGTTGCGGCGAGCAGCATAGAATGTATCAATCGGGTCTGCAAGGAATACCTTATCCAAAACCTCAATACCCTTAATGTCACAGCCCTTCATACCGAAAACAACAAAATCCTGTTCCTGTAGGGCTTGTGGCTCTATCTTTATTTTTTTGCCATCCTTTGAGCAAGTATAAAGGTTCTCACTCTGCGGGAAGAATACATCTTTAGGTGATTTTACAGACTTTAGTGTATCAATATCAACCTCGGCACCGTCTGTATAAACGCCAAAGTTCACCTGACCTGCAGTTTTAATAGGCAGGTATAATTCGTTTGTTTCGGCAATTTTTTGGAATAATGCCGAAAGATTTTCTTTTGCTATCTTATACATACATTATCCCCTTTCCGATACAACGCTTGGCTCAACATCCTCAAAGGTAAAGCTTGTCAGAGGTCTGTCGCCGTCTGCCGTTTCTCCGGCTGTGAAATCGCCGTAAAACTCGTTAATATCCTTAATAAACTTTCTGTTGAAAAGATGAAGCGGAATGCCCTGCGGACAAACTCTGCTGCACTCGCCGCAGTCAGTACATCTGCCTGCAACATGGAATGCGCGGATTATATGGAACATCTTTTCTTCAAAGCTGTCTACATTAGCCTTTTGTGCACTGTCGAACTTGTTACTGTCGAATACGCACTTTCTGCACGAGCAAGCGGGGCATACATTTCTGCAGGCGTTGCAGCGAATACATTTTGAAAGCTCTTTCTGGAAGAACTCAAATTTCTCTTCGGGGCTCATTGCCTCTATTGCACGAACCTCGTCAAACTTGTCAAGGTCAGCCGTATCTCTCGATTCGCCCAAAAGCTCATCATATATTTTATGCTCCTTGCCCTTGCATACATGGCAGCGTGAGAGCATTGCATCATTATACGCACACGATTTCTCGCCATAGATTGTATCTATTGTAAGAGTATCGCATGCATCTGACATTTTGTCACCCTTGATGCTCTTAATACCCTTTACGCCCATTGCCTTTATTTTCTCAACATCAAGCTTGCCTTTACAGCCAACGCCGATTATGAATGCTTTGTCACGGTCAACTCTATGCTCGTATATAAGCTGGTTAAAGCTGTATGTATCGCACGGCTTTAAGAATACAAGCGTCTTACCCTCAAGGCTTGATGCCTCTATCATATACTTGCTCAGGTTTGCACCGCAAAAGCCGTTATATACGAAAGCGTCAAGCTCGTCGGCATTATTGAAAAATGCAGGTTCGGGATTATAAGGCAAATCTCCTGCTCTCCAGCCGAGAACTCTTGCTACTGTACCGTCCGCCAAAAGCTCTTTTGCACGGTTAATTAGTTCTTGCATCTCAAATCCCCCAATCTAACATTTTTGCCAAGTGAACGGATTTTTTCAACGAACTCATTCATTGTTGTTGAGAACTTAACGCCCTCTGCCGCTGAAACCCATTCAACTCTTGTTCTGCCGTTCTCTACACCGATAAAATCAAGCATTGAGAACAGCAAAGTCATACGGCGTCTTGCGTAATAGTTACCGGTACTGTAATGGCAGTCACCGGGGTGGCATCCGCAAAGGATAACGCCGTCTGCACCCTTTTCAAATGCTCTTAGTATAAACATTGGGTTTACACGGCATGAGCAGGGCACACGAATAATTTTAACATCTGCCGGATAAGATAGTCTGCTGCTGCCTGCAAGGTCCGCACCTGCATAGCTGCACCAGTTACAGCAGAATGCAACAATTTTTGGTCTGAATTCCTCGTTTGAATTTATCGACATATTGCATCCACCTCCGCTAAAATCTGTCTGTTAGAGAAGCCCTGAAGGTCCATAGCACCTGACGGACAAGTAACCGTACAAGCACCACAGCCCTGGCACAATGCGTTGTTGACAACTGCAATTCGTGATGTGCGGCGAACGCCGTGATCGTTAAGCTCCTTATCCTCATATGTGATTGCACCGTACGGACATACATTCGCACACTGTGAACAACCGTTACACAACAGCTCGTCCGATTTTGCGGTACAGGGGTTCGTCATAAGCTTGTCCTTTGCAAGAAGTCCGATCGCCTTAACGGCGGCGGCTCCTGCCTGGGCAACTGTTTCGGGAATATCCTTCGGTCCCTGGCATACGCCTGATAGGAATACGCCTGCTGTAGGTGATTCAACCGGGCGAAGCTTTGCGTGAGCCTCTGTCAGGAAGTTGTTTGTATCAATACTTGCAGTTAGCATTGTTGCAATACTTCTCACCGACGGGTCCGGCTCAATAGCTGCCGCCAAAACAACCATATCGGCTTCCTTGAGGATTTGCTTGTTATCAATAAGGTCCGAACCTTGAACGAGCAGCTTGCCGTTGGGCTGCGGAGCAACCTTACCGACCTGACCTTTTATGTAGTTAACGCCGTATTCCTCAACTGCACGGCGATAGAATTCGTCAAAGTTCTTACCAGGAGTTCTTACATCTATATAGAATACATAAACTTCTGTGTCAGGATACTTATCACGGGTCAGCATTGCGTGCTTTGCTGTGTACATA
>JAXJPK010000077.1:0-4862 GCA_036311705.1 Clostridia bacterium | reverse complement strand
CATCTACACAGTTCACCCCTGCCCTCTTTAATCTGTTAATAAACTCTATATTTGACGGGTTTTTCATAAACGACACAACAGATTCAGCCATTATATCGCCTAAATCGTCAATTTTGGCTATTTCATCTGCTTCGGCATTAATTAAACCATCTATAGTTTTGTACGCTTTTGCAAGGTTTTTTGCCGCTTTTTCACCTATATGCCTTATTCCTAATCCAAAAATCAGTCGATATAAAGGATTTGATTTTGATTTATCTAAGGAATTATTAAGATTTTCAGCCCATTTATCTCCAAAACCTTTCAATTGAGCAGCTTTTTTTAAATCAAGGTAGTACAAATCAGCAGCATCATTTATAAGCTCGTTTTCTACAAGCTTCTCTATATTTGATGCGCCTAATCCGTCAATATCCATCGCACTTCTTGAAACAAAATGAATAATATTCCTCAATCTTTGTGCCGGACAGCTTATGCCTGTACAGCGATACGCCGCCTCTCCGTCCTCACGGACAACTTCAGCACCACATTCAGGACAAGTTTTAGGCATTTGAAACTCTATTTCTTTACCGTTCCTGTCCTCAAATAATACTTCAACAACCGCAGGGATAATATCTCCCGCTTTTTCGACAACTACCGTATCATTAATTCTTATATCCTTTTCCTTTATATAATCGAGATTATGAAGAGTTGCACGAGATACATTTGAGCCTGCAATCCTAACAGTATCAAGTATTGCAAGAGGGGTTAAAACACCTGTTCTGCCTACCTGTATTTTAATATCCCGAATAGTTGTTGTCTGTTTTTCGGCAGGATATTTATATGCAATAGCCCATTTGGGGAATTTTGCAGTCGTTCCGAGAGCTGTCCTTGAATTAAAATCATTAACTTTAATTACAGCACCATCAATACCAAAGTATAAGCTATCTCGTTCGTTTCCTATTCTCTCTATTTCATCAAATGCCTCATCTATAGTTTTAAAAACACGGTCATTTAAAATCGTTTTAAAGCCTTGCTCCTTCAAAAACGCTAAAGCTTCAATATGATTTTTAATTTCGACTCCTATGACCTGCTGTATATTAAAAACAAATATATCAAGACCTCGTTTTGCAGTAACCTTTGAATCTAACTGACGCAATGAGCCTGCAGCCGCATTTCTTGGGTTGGCAAATAGCGGTTGTTCTGTGTCCTCAAGATTTTTGTTAAGTTTTACAAATGCGCTGTTGGGCATAAATACCTCACCACGCACTTCAAGATACTCCACAGCATCCTTTAGCTTTAGCGGTACTGTTCGTATTGTTTTAACATTCTCCGTAATATCCTCTCCGACAAGACCATCGCCTCTTGTTGAAGCACGAACTAATACACCATCTACATATTCAATTGATACTGAAAGCCCATCTATTTTATGTTCAACAACATATTCGGGGTTTGGGATTACTTCTCGCACCCTCCTATCGAAATCGACTATCTCCTGCTTTGAAAAAGCCTTTTGTAAGCTTTGCATTGGTACAGTGTGGGATACAGACGGAAATTCCGATACTGCCTCCCCCCCTACCCTTGCTGTTGGTGAATCGGGAAGCTTAAATTGCGGATACTGCTCTTCAAGTCTCTCCAATTCTACAAGCAATGCATCAAATTCAAAATCTGAAATTTCCGGGGCATCATCAACATAGTATTTTTTATTATGATAATTCAGCGTATTTGTTAAATACTCTATTCTCAAGCGTGCCTCTTCCATAATTCCTCCTGTATATGTTTACATAATATTTTTATGTCTATATATTCGGTACAACAGGTGTTCCGCCATAATATTGCGGTACTTCTCCCGAAAGTAGAGTTTGAGCAATCGGAACTGTTGTCTTTATTCGCTCACGCTCATTAAGGATATATCCGCTATACTGCATATCAACCCAAATATCAAGGTATAACATATGATTAACTTGATTAATTCCCAATGTTTCGGATTTATCTATAATCTCACAGTTTACTACACTTATAGGAACAATTTTCACCGGTATCGACGGTCCGACAGATGAAAAAAGATAATAATCCGTGAGTGCACCAATTGGTATATAAAGCTTTGAAGGATAATCACTGTTTAGTGCGTTTTGAATGTCAATCATAAGCCGAGATGTTACAATATTAATCTTGGAGGTATCCGCCTCCATCGCTTTTATTCCGTTATTATCAATTATCCTAAAAAAATCCGAAAACTCATCGGTATCTGCTATATTAATAATACATCTATTCACCAAATCAACAAATGCTGTATTGGAATAATTAGAACTTTGAGCAACAAATATAGGTTCTGCTCTTTTTAAAAATTTATGTAAAGCATACGATAAAATAGTAATACACAGCAATGGAATTATAAGTACCATTGCTGTGTGTCTTTTTTTATATCCCAATCGCATAAGTATCACCTCGACGGTATATACTATGCCTTTTATTTAGTGTTGGTGATTTATCTTTTCTTTGTTTCTACTTCCTCAACTATCATATTAACAAAGTCATCAACACTCATACTTCCCTTGTCGCCTTCTTTTCTCGAACGCACTGAAACAGCATTAGCCTCAACATCCTTATCACCTATAACAACCATATACGGTACTTTTTCAAGCTGAGCCTCACGAAGCTTGAAACCAAGTTTCTCTGATCTATCATCTACTTCAACTCGGAGAATACCTCTCTCCTCAAGCTTCTTTTTAACTTCATATGTGAAATCAAGATGACGGTCTGCAATCGGAAGCAGCTTAATTTGAACAGGTGCAAGCCATGTCGGGAACGCACCTGCATATTTTTCTATCAATAGAGCAAGCGTTCTTTCATAACAACCGATTGAAGTTCTGTGGATGATGTAAGGATTTTTCTTTTGTCCGTCACGGTCCACATATTCCATACCAAATGTTTCTGCCAAAAGCTGGTCAATCTGTATGGTAACAAGAGTATCTTCCTTGCCATGAACATTCTTTATCTGAATATCAAGCTTCGGGCCATAAAATGCAGCCTCACCTATTCCAATAACATAATCAATATTCAAATCATCAAGGATTGTTTTCATCTTTGATTGTGCTTCATCCCATTGCTCCGGGGTACCGATATACTTATCACGCTCATCAGGATCCCATTGTGAGAATCTGTACGAAACATCCTCAAGCAAACCAAGCGTATCAAGCATATATCTTGTTAGTTCAAGACATCTGCGGAATTCGTCCTCAAGCTGTTCAGGGGTACACATCAAGTGACCTTCAGAAATTGTGAACTGTCTGACTCTGATTAGACCATGCATTTCACCCGAAGCCTCATTTCTGAACAGTGTTGAGGTTTCGGCAAGCCGCATCGGTAAATCTCTGTACGAACGGCCTCGATTTAAGAATGCCTGGTATTGGAACGGGCATGTCATAGGACGCAAAGCAAATACTTCTTTGTCCTTTTCCTCATCTCCAAGAACAAACATACCTTCTTTGTAGTGATCCCAATGTCCTGAAATCTTATATAAGTCACTTTTAGCCATAAACGGAGTTTTTGTTAACTGCCAACCCCTCTTCTGCTCTTCATCCTCAACCCATCTTTGCAATAGCTGAATAATTCTTGCTCCTTTCGGAAGCATAATTGGCAAACCCTGTCCGATTGTATCAACTGTTGTGAAAAGCTCCAAATCGCGGCCTAATTTATTATGATCTCTTTTCTTTGCTTCCTCAAGCTGTTCTAAATACTCATTAAGCTCGTCTTTTGTTTTAAAAGCTGTACCATATACTCGTGTGAGCATTTTGTTATGCTCATCACCTCTCCAGTACGCTCCCGTAGCCGAAAGCAGCTTAAACGCTTTAACCTTTGATGTATAATTCATATGCGGTCCTGCACAAAGGTCAGTAAACTCGCCCTGCTTATAGAACGAAATTGTTTCACCATCAGGTAATTCATTTATGAGCTCTACCTTGTACGGCTCATCTTTCATAAGCTCTAAAGCTTCGGCACGAGGTAACTCAAAGCGTTCAATTTTCAAATTTTCTTTAACAATCTTTTTCATTTCTGCTTCAAGATTGTCAAGATCCTCTCTTGAGAACGGTGTTTCTATATCGAAATCATAGTAAAAACCGTTATCAATAGCCGGACCTATAGTTAGTTTTGCCTCGGGGAACAGTCTTTTAACTGCCTGGGCAAGAATATGCGATGCAGAATGACGCAATGTTTGAAGTTCATTTGTTTCAATTGACATTTTTATTACTTCCTCTCATTAAATTTATTTGCTTGGTTTTATCCGAAAATAAAAAATCCCAAGCAAATACAAGGTATTTGCTCAGGAGTGCAATTGTACACGGTTCCATCCTGATTACGGCATAGCCGTCACTTGATTTTATCATTAACGCAGATTCACGGTGGATTTACTAAGGTACAAGCCCGTTCTGCCACTGCTCAAAAGTGGTATTCATCTATGAAGAATGTAAGGATACTTCCAGCCACGATAT
Organism: Clostridia bacterium; assembly: GCA_036311705.1. GTDB lineage: Bacteria > Bacillota > Clostridia > UBA1381 > UBA1381 > Ornithomonoglobus. The sequence continues at coordinate 396 of JAXJPK010000077.1, read as the reverse complement.
CCTCTCTCTTAACACCCTGTTACATAGACTACTTTCTTTATCATCGCAACTTAAATATATACTGATTATATCACTCAACAACTGATTTGTCAAGCTATTTTTTTACATATGCCGCAAGACGGCAATCACAATTCCGAGTATTGCTCCTGCAAAAACTTGAATGGGTGTATGGCCCAGTAGCTCCTTTAGTTTTTGTCCTGTTTCAGAAATATGTTCCTTGCCTATTTTTTCAACAATTTTGTTTAAAATTGCCGCCTGCTCACCTGCACTTCGTCTAACTCCCGTTGCATCGTACATTACAACAAAAGCAAACGCCGCTGCAAGAGCGAACAATGTGCTGTCAAATCCATTAGTAAAACCAACGGCAACCGCAAGCGAAACCGTAAAAGACGCGTG
>JAXJPK010000076.1:0-19689 GCA_036311705.1 Clostridia bacterium | reverse complement strand
TCATAATGATTATTGAAAACTTCCAAATCATAATTGAGCTTTTCACCGTTAAGCAACGAGAATTGCAAATCATAATATGACTTGAGCTCGGGGTAGTCCTCGTGCTTATGCCATACTCCCTCAGCATCGTAATATCCCAACGGATTTAGCTGTTTTATATCCTTTTGCAAATCATCAAGATACATCTGCACACGGCTCTTTGGTAAACCCGCAACCTCCATTATCATATTTGAAAGGAAACACGGGCTTGACTTAACATCCTGCTTGCTCTTAATGTTATAATTTGCCCAAATCATAAACGGAGTTCTGTATCTGCGTTCAAGCGATTCGTCATCCAAATCATCCAATTTTGCACCATATAGCTCCTCGAAAAAACTAACCTCAACAGAGGGCTGATGGTCACCGAACATTGCAACCACTACCGGTTCAGGATATTTCTTTAACTCGTTAAGGAGGTTTTCCAGAGCAATATCGGATTGTCTGATACAACTCAAATACTGTTCGGCCTTAGGATAGTTTCCGTTCATACTCTCTATTGTAACATCGGGCTCAAAATCTTTGTATTCATACCCTCCATGATTTTGCATAGTGATATTAAATATGAATTTTTTTTCGCCCTTCTTTTTATTATAGAGATTATCAAGCACCATTCTGTAGTTACATTCATCACTAATGTAGTTACGGTAAAAATCCTGTTCTTTATCAAGATTTTTAAAGTCATGAAAGCTTATAAATTTATCAAATCCCATATAGTTATAAACGATATTTCTGTTCCAGCCCTTCGCATAGTACGGATGAATTGCTGTTGTTGTATATCCCAAGCCTTTCATATGAGTGTTAAGAGTATATGGCATATTGCTGTTTATCATATGCATATATGGTATAGATTGCGAATCGAGCAGTCCTGTATTCATACCTGTCAAAAACTCATATTCAGAATTACAGGTGTAACCTCCGAACGGAGAAACGAGCATCTCACCCTTGATTGTATTTTTCTTTAATGACTTAAAGTATGGCAAAAACTCTATGTTCGTTTCAAAATCACCAACCGTACGCAAATCTGAAAAGCTTTCGTTCATTATTACTATAATGTGTGGTGAATTGCTCTTGATACTGTATTCATCACCGTATGCCATGAGTTTTTCATCAACGCTGTCAGGGCTGTAATCCTCATTTGCCTTCAGTCCCATTTTACTTGCGTTTACATAAAATGCCACCGCCGAGCCGTGTTTACGATTCGCATATTTTTGGTCAAAAACTGACACATCATATGCAGAATAATCCACATTTAAGATGAAGAATAAAACCGCAACCGTACCAAATAATCCTGCCAAGTGGAGAATCCACCGTCTTTTCCCAACATTAAACTTTATCGGGAATTTAATAACAAACGCAAAATGAACTATTGCCAGCAAAACAGCGGTTATCAGCTGATACTTCAGTTTGAATTTATACTGCCCCGCAACGCCCATTGCGGTTGATATTGCCAGGAAATCCGTCGGCATTAACGGCGAGCCTCTAAAAGAATAAATAATAAAACTTACTCCATTATATATCAATGATGCACCCAAAGCAAAAAATGCCGAAACACGCATACTGCCCGAAATCATAAGTCCTATTGCTCCAAACACCAAATAAAAACATACATTTACCAAATAAATGAATGGAGTGCCGGCAAATCCCTCACATACCACAACAGATATACTCATTGCACCTATAATTGCAATAATGTACGCAAAAACTCCCGTAATCTTCTTCCATATCTCACTCATATTAAATTTCAGTCCGCCCAGGACAAATATCAATGCAGAGCAGACGAGTGAAATTATAAAATATGATAATTTAAAGTAATTTCCGCTTGATGTGTGAACATTAAAAAGTGCAAAGTTCGCACACGAAAATGACAGCATAAACAGTGATGCCGCCAAAGACAAAATTACCTTCCATTTATTGTTTAATTCAACAAACCTTCGTTCCATTTAAACCTGTTTCCCTTTTATATATTTCGGCACACAGCCGAGTATTCTTACTTAATAATCTTATTTATGCCATCTGCATTTTACAAATCAACATAACAAATATGCAATAATTATATCACATAACAATCTCATTTTCAAGAATATATTTATGAATTTCGACATTTTTGTACAAAAAATATTTCCAAAAATTCCTTATTCTGAAATTTAAAATGTTGAAAAAACGCACAAATTTTATTGACAATGAAGGAAATGTATTATATAATATTTATGTTAATATTGCCAAATATAATGGCTGAATTGTAACGGAGCATATAATGTGAAAGCTCCTTTCACATTGTTACCTCCTGCGGATTTAATTGCCCGTGCGAATTTTTCCTCGGCATAAGCCTCGGAAAACGCACATGAGCGTATTAATCTCTTATCATTTTTTCCTGCGGATAAGAGAACTTTAATTACTATTTGTGCCGACGCAGGGCGGCGGAATGGAGCTTAATATGTCAAAAGTTTACAAATTTTTAGCTTTCGACTTCGGTGCATCATCAGGTCGTGCAATTTTAGCTAAATTTGACGGGAAAAAACTTGAACTTGAGGAAAAACATCGTTTTTCAAATGACCCCGTAAATATAAACGGGGATTTACATTGGGATGTACTCCGACTCTTCTTTGAAATAAAACAAGGTATTTTAAAATGTGCAAATTCGGGTGACAGAGATATTGATTGTATAGGAATTGATACATGGGGCGTTGACTATGGTTTGCTTGATAAAAACGATAAATTACTTGCCAATCCCTACCACTACAGAGATACGCGAACAGACGGTATGTATGACAAAGCGTTCGCTATCGTTCCGAAAGAAGAAATTTTTAAGGAAACAGGTATTGCATTCAACTGGTTTAATACTCTATATCAAATGCTTGCGTCAAAGCTTGCAGATGACACTGCACTTAAGGAAGCAAAGTCAATGCTTATGATGCCGGATTTGTTCAATTTCTTCTTGACAGGTGTGAAGAAAATGGAATATACAAATGTATCAACAACCCAGATGTTCAACTCCGAAAGATTTGAATGGTCATATGATATGCTTGAAAAGCTTGGACTTCCTACGGATATATTTGCAGACATTGTATATCCGGGCGAAATAGTGGGAACAGTTAAACCCGAGCTTGCCGAGGAATTAGGCATAGCCGAAGTTCCCGTAATTGCTGTTGCATCTCATGACACAGGCTCGGCAGTTGCATCCGTACCTGTTGTAGATAATGAAAACTTTATATATATTTCATCAGGCACATGGTCGCTTATGGGTGTTGAACTCGAAAAGCCAAATTTATCAGATGCGGCTCTTAAACACAACTTCACGAATGAGGGCGGAGTTAACAAGAGTATAAGATTCTTAAAAAATATAATGGGACTGTGGCTTATTCAGGAAAGCCGCCGTCAATGGGACAGAGAGGGTACTCTCCTATCGTTTGATGAGCTTGAAAAAGAGGCCCGTGAAGCTGAACCGTTTGCAAGTCTTATCGATCCGGACTACCCTGCATTCCAGACTCCCGGAAATATGCCAAAGCGTATAAGAGAATACTGCAAAATGACAGGTCAGAAGGTACCTGAAACCACAGGTGCAGTTGTTCGGGCAATCGCAGAGAGCCTTGCATTCCGTTACCGTAGCACAGTTGAGGGTATGGAAGAGGTAACAGGCAAAAAATATGATGTAATTAATATTGTAGGCGGCGGTATCAAAGATAAAATGATATGTCAGTTTACCGCAAATGCAACAAAGCGTGTTGTAAATACCGGCCCTGTTGAGGCAACAAGTATTGGTAACATAATAGTTCAAGGAATTGCAATGGGTGCAATTAAAGACCTTAACGAGGGCAGAAAAATAGTAAGAAACAGCTTTGATATTGCTGAATACCGCCCCGAGGACAGTGAAGCATGGGATGCAGCATACGATAAGTGGAAAGATATAATCACAAAATCATGAGGTAATTTTTATGAAAATTGAACCCATCAAATCATTTAACTTGAATAACTTTAAAGAGCTTGCTGATATGTGTTGCGAAAGAAATCCTGACGGAGCAGCATTCAGATGGCTCAATGGAAAAGATATTGTTGAGAAAACATATAAGGCTTTCCGCAGTGACATTGATGCACTGGGCACATACTTCTTTTATAACGGTTTAAAAAAACAAAAGATAGCTGTAATCGGTGAAAACTGTTATGAATGGATTTTAACATATTTCGCAACCGTTGTCGGCGGGAATGTTATTGTTCCAATCGACCGCGACTTAACGAGTGATTCAATTATTAATGTGTTAAAAGCGAGCGGTGCAAAAGCATTAATATACACAGATACTTACAAAAAGGTTATTGACGATATCAAGAAGGCTACGGGCGTAAAAGCATTTAATATCAATGAATTTGATACGCTTTTATCTGAAGGCAGAGAATTACTTCAAAAAGGAAAGACAAAATATATTGATATTGAAATCAATCCCGATGAGCTGTCCACAATAATCTATACTTCAGGCACAACAGGCACGCCAAAAGGGGTTATGCTTTCCCAGCGTAACATTATCGAAAATGCTTGCTATTGCATTGAATACGAGGAACTGACGGGCTCAACACTTCTTGTTTTGCCTATTCACCATACTTTCGGGTTTACAGCCAGCGTTGTTGCTGTTATGATGTACGGTCAGCCCATTGCGATTAATAAAAATCTCCGTACATTCTTAAATGATATACAAGTTTTTAAACCGCAAAGCATATTTGTTGTACCGATGTTTGTTGAAGCCATATACAAGAAAATATGGAAAAATGCCGATCAAAAAAAGATTAGCGTTGTTTTAAAAGGCTTAATAAAAACAAGTGATGGTCTTCGAAAGTTAGGTATTGACAAGCGTAAAAAGATGTTTAAAACCGTTACTGACGCTTTTGGCGGTAATCTTACATTGATAATTTCAGGTGGTGCTGCACTTGACCCAATGTATTGCAAATTCTTTGATTCAATCGGCATTGACCTTATAAACGGTTACGGTATAACAGAATGTTCACCCATTGTTGCAGTTAACCCAATTCGTCATAATAAGCCCGGCAGTGTTGGCTTGGTTTTAAGAAATTCACAAGTTGAAATTATTGACAAAGACGAAAACGGAAACGGTGAAATCTGCGTTGCAGGCAGCAGCGTTATGCTCGGATATTACAACAACAAAGAAGCAACTGAAGAAGCATTTAACGATATATGGTTTAAAACAGGTGATTTGGGACATCTTGATGAAGACAACTACCTCTATATTTCAGGCAGAAAGAAAAATCTCATTATTCTTGCAAACGGAAAGAATATATATCCCGAGGAAATTGAGGAATTGCTACTGCGAATCCCCGAGGTTATAGAAACTGTTGTATATAGCGAGGATGAAACAATTACAGCTGAAATCTATACCGAGGATCCTACGGCAGTTCAGGCAGCTGTTAAGACCCTTAACAAAACCTTACCGATATATAAGCATATCAAGAATATCAAATTCCGTACAACGGAATTTGAAAAGACTACAACAAAGAAAATCAAGCGAAACACAGTTGTTTCAAAATAACTAAAGTATGGGGCTGCAACTCTCCGTTTGGAGAAATACAGCCCATTTTCTTTTACAATAATCCATATTTAATTTTTATTCTTTCAAGCTTTTCTATCATAGGTTCAGATATAAACCATAGAAAAAATACAGACGACACAGCATGAATTAAATCAAACGGTAACCCCATTGCAAATGATGAAAGAATCATTTGCAATGTTATTTTATCCTGATACATTATAACCGTTGCAGGATTCATAACTCCGCCGTATAAAACAAGTGTTGAGAGAAATCCGAAAATAGATAATGATAATTTTGTCTTTTTTATTATACCGTTACTAAACAGAATACCTCCGACAAATCCGATTATACCAAATGCAAACATTTGCCAGGGTGTCCAAGGACCTTGTCCGAAAAAGAAGTTTGATACAAACCCTGTCACAACTCCCACAAGAAATCCCGTTTCTCCCCCAAAACAAACTCCTGCTATTATCACGATTGCAACAACAGGTTTAAACTGCGGAAGCATAAAAAACGCCGCACGCCCTGCAACCGCTATTGCACATATCACGCTGATTATAACAAGCTCCCGTGCCTGCGGTTTTCGACTTTCAAATATCATACAGAACGGAATTATCGTTTCAAGAATAATCAGAAGGCTTATAAAATAGTACTTTCTATCCCCCAAAAAGTGTGTTCCAAAATATATTGTAAACGGAATAGCAAGCAAAATCATAAATGCCGCAAACGCCGTACGCTTCGGGATATTCCTGCCCGAGCTATTCTTTTGTTTTCGTTTATACTCATTGGCAATATTTATTTTTGGAATGTCTCGCTTAACAGGCTTGCGTTCTCTTTTTTGAATATCCTTACCGCAAGCCCGAATTATATCCTCAGCCAACACAGCATTAGGAATTATTTTATTCGCCATTCGATTTGCCGCAGTTGTATAAAAACTGTTACCGACAAAAAAATCTCTTGCTTCTCCAAGCGATGTAACTCCCCCATCAAAGAACAATGCACATCTGTCTGCATATGCCGCACAAAACTCTATATCGTGCGATACCATAACTATAGTTACGCCTTCAGTCTTTAAATCCTGCAATATATCGGCAAATTCTTCCTTAAACTGTGCATCCATACCCTTTGTGGGTTCATCAAGCAATAATATCTGCGGGCTTTTTAAAAGCACTTTTGCCAACGCCACTCTCTGTTGCTCTCCGCCTGACAAATCATACGGATGCCTATGCAATAAATCCTCAATTTTGCATAGCATTGCTATTTCGTGTATGATACCCTCCTCTTTACCCTTTTGTGTCCCCATACTTTTCAGCATATCCTTTAAGTCAAGATATACCGTCTTTTTTACAAATAATGATTGCGGATTTTGCGGGAGAACTCCCAAAACACCGTTGTAAAGCTCCTTAATTTTTGATACTTTCTCTCCGTCAATTAAGACCGTTCCGCGATGCGGCGAATTTAATCCCGATATAATTGAAAGTGTCGTGGTTTTACCGCTTCCATTCCCGCCAACTATTGCAAATATTTCACCTTTTCTAATTTCAAGATTTAATCCTTTGACTACATCGTCCGAATCTCTGTCATATCTAAACCACGCATCTTTGACTTCAATTATATTATCTCCTTCATTTCCCGTTGACTTGGGTACGCTTATTTCAGATAACCCATGTTTAGATTTATAATTTTCAAGCCATAACCGTCCCTCACGAATGGTTATTGGAGATTCTGATGCATCTGAAACAGCATATGCAACACGCATCGGTACAGGTAGTGCCTCATACATTGGATGATTAATTTCAAATAACCTTTTACCTGCCCTATTCGGCAAATCATCGACTATAACTTTTCCGTTATCGAGAACAATCATTCTGTCGGACATACCCAATACTTCGCTAAGCCTATGCTCTGCAATAATAACTGTAGTGCCTATCTCTTGATTTATCTTTTTTAACATCTCAAGAAATTCTTGTGATGCAATCGGGTCAAGCTGACTTGTCGGCTCGTCCAAAATAATCACAGACGGCTGCATAACCATTATTGATGCAAGATTTAAAATCTGTTTTTGACCGCCCGAAAGTTCTGTTATCTTTTTATAAAACCAATTTTCAATACCGAAAAATGATGCCATTTCCGATACTCTTTTTCTTATTTCATCATTACGCACACCTAAGCTTTCAAGTCCAAAAGCAAGCTCATGCCACACCTTGTCCGTAACAATCTGATTATCGGGGTTTTGCATCACAAACCCAATTTGTGATGCCTGCTCATTTACGCTGTACTCTTTCAAGAGTTTCCCGTTAAAAAATATATTCCCCTCTATTTTACCATATGGCATTAATTGCTCTTTTAAAAGCCGAAGCATGGTCGTCTTTCCGCATCCCGATTGACCGCAAATAGTTACAAACTCGCCGTCATCTATTGATATGTTTATCCCATCAAGGGTTTTACTTTCGCACTCGGGATATGTAAAACTCAGGTTTTCTATCTTGTAACATTCCATTTTCTTACCTCGATAATATCAGTTATAATTGGATATATGGATAGCATTAGATATGATATAAATACAGACGCACTAATCACAGAAATTTCAACCGATTTCATTGTCGGAAAAAATCTAAAATACATTCCCCCACTCAATCCGCCTATCAATGTATATATACCCAAAACTGCCAGCACCGACAATGCATTTTTATCACGCTTATCAAATTTGAACACAGAAAATGCCGTCCTTTTAGCTGTTCCGTATCCTCTTGATTTCATACTGTCCGCTGTTTCAATGGCATTTTCCAATGACCATGTTACCATAGCGGATAATATATTTAATCCATGCTTTGCCCTTTCTATTATGTTTCCGTTTGACATATCTTTCCCGATACATCTTTGAGCCTTTGCCGTTAGTTTTAACTGTGCTGAAAATCTTGGCACAAACCGCAATACCATTGAAATTATAAGTGATAATGCAGGCGTCAATTTTCCGAATAAATATATTATTTTATCACTCGTCATAATCTCGTTAAAAGACGAAAACCAACAAATGACACTAACAAGCATCACAGCCGCAGAAATACCATAGAAAACCGACTCTTTTGTTAAGGGATTACCGTTTGGCAAATATGCCAAAACAGTCATACCCTCGTGGCTGAATAAAGGATTAATTAATGCCGTTAATAAAAGTATTGGTATTATATATAATAAATTCTGTTTTATCGCTTTTCTGCCCTTAATCATTACAGAATACAAAAATCCGCATACAAAAGATATTCCTAATGCTATCGGATGCATAAAGAACATAGAAAAGCCAATAACTAACACAAAGTAGCAAAAATTAACTATTGGGTGGTATTTTTTAAATTCATTCATAGTTATTACCATTAACTTCTTTCGTTAAGCCCGTTCTTTCCTGCGGTATTATCTCCCACATCTGCACCAAGGTCGCAAGTATATACCCATTCAATTTTGTCCCCGTCCTTGAGTCTGTATCTCGACGATCCGTAGTTCGGGAACCATCCGTTCACTTTGTACATCCAGCCCGATAATTCGCCGCAATCATATTCATATAAGTTCGCAATTCCCTCTATATATGCACTCTTATATATTGGGGTATTCTCAAATTCCATATGTATTTTATTACGCTTCATCTCACGCTGCAGCACATTAAAAACACTTTCCCCGTCATAGAACACAACCTTTGTTTCAGGGAATATAATTCCGTTTTTGGGAATAATATCAACCTTTTCTTTATCAAGCCATGCAATGTTATTTAACACGGTATCACACCTAACAGATAGTGTGCAAGTCAGTTCGTTATTTGAAACCTGCATCTGCGAATCGGACGGAGCAGGTTTATCTTTCGGTGATGATACACTATCATCTGTTTCATATTCATAGCTGACATTGTTCTGCTCTGCCATTTTCTCGGCATAGGCTATTTTTTCGGATGCCGTCATCGGGGTTCCGTCAGCTTTCTGCGGACGAGTATTCTCTGTTTCTGCCTTATCGTCATTTCTGACAGGCTCTTGCGTTTCATCAGCTGTTTTGTCCTTATCAGCTTTTATTTTCTTGTCTGATTTAGGGCTGTGCGTCACTTTAACAGATACATTTCTATCCGAATTTTCATTATTGGGTGCTTTTGAGCCGAATAAAAAAGCAAAAGCCAATACTATTATAATTATAATGCCTGCAATAATTTTATTTTTATGTCTTTTAATCATAATCTACTCCTTACAAGAGCTTTGATACATTTAGCATATTATAAATCATATCTGCAATTTCATCTCTCTTTACGCACTCTTTAGGCATTATTGTTTCAGTATTATCCGAAAATATATCCTCATCATAGCAAAATGCCATAGCCTCCGTTGCCCAATCCGAAACAGTAATGTAATCATAGAATTGTGCTAATGTATCTCTTGCGGAGTTTTGGTCATACACGCAATCCAAGCCGCATAGCTTTGCCGCACGCATAACCATTACAGCTGCTTCCTCACGGGTTATTGTACCATTCGGGTTGAACTCCGTATCCGATACACCGTTTATAATCCCATAATAATACGCCGTATTCACATATGAATAAAACCAATCGTTTGCCGTTACATCACAGAAATCAGATGAATTATTCTTTGTTAAACCCAATCCCCTTGTAATTATCGTTGCAAATTCTGCACGGGTCATTGTGCCTTGTGGGTCAAAACTCGTGTCTGTTTTTCCGTTTATGATACCTCTTTTAGCAAGTGCCTCTATCTTGGGCTTTGTTTGGTTTCCCAAAATATCATAAAACGCAACATTTATATTTATTATCGGCTGTTTTTTTACATCTGCGTGTTTATTCACTAATCCTGCACTATTCTCATTATCCAGAGATTGGTTATCCACATCGGTCATATCATACAAACTCTTTTTGCCGTTTAGAAACCGTTCCACCGCAACAACTGCACAAAGTCCTTGCTCCGATGCCATTTGATTTAGCTCTAAATCCGTTATTAAATGTTTAAATCCGCCGTCTACACTATACTTCAATAGATTATCAATAATCGAGTTGCCGTTTTTCTGAAATCTTGCGTCTTCGGGGGATATACCAAGCTCACATAACGCAATAATAACTTGTGCTACACTTTCAGCATTCTCGTTACCGCCGTTTTTAAAGCCACCGTCCTCTGACTGATTATCAGATAGACAATTAAGTCCCCTATCAATAGCAAAAGATACAGTATTATCATCTTTATAATGCGACAATGCCATAATTGCCATTGCGGTTAAATCAATATCGGAACTATCACCCGACATTGACCAACCTCCGTCCGGTTTCTGATTGTCTAATATATACTCTAAATACATTTCTTTTGTCGCTTGCTTCTTGACAGCGTTATTTTGTGGTATTGAATAATCCTTGCTGTTTAGTGCTAAAAGTGCCCATATAGGTCCGTTTACGCCTTGCCATACAACCTTATCATAATCGGCAAGCGGCATCAGCAGGTTATACCCTCCGATATTTGTCGGATCTTTTCCTATAGCTGTCATAGCCAACACCATTCTTGAGTATTCCGTGTATTTTTTATTATGAAGTATCCCTTTATTATTCTTAACAAGCCGTTCTGCTGACTCATAATACTTCTCAAAATACTCGTTAGGAATATCCGCACCGCTTCTTGCCAGACCTATTATTGCCCACTCTCCTCCGATTGAGCCGCTGCTCGGATTTTTTACGGTATCATAAATATATCCCGAAACAGAGCTTGATAAACTGCCAAGCTCCTCACTTTTCATAGAATAAGCAGGAAAAACTACGCTGCATAGTATTATAAAAACCATTGAAAATGCTGTTATTTTTTTCATATTTATTACCATTACTTTCCTTTACAAAAACGCATGAGTATTGTTGCAACCTGTGCACGAGTCGCTGTTCCCTGCGGTGATAGCTCCGTGTCACTTGTACCGTTTACAAGCTGTGTACCGTTCGCCCACTTAAAGGCATCTTCTGCCCATACGCTGATATTCTCATAATCACTAAATACAGATAAATCAGCCGTTACTGAAACATCATTTCCCTTCATCTTTGCATAACGATATAGAATTACTATCATCTGCTCACGGCTTACATCTTCATTCGGTGCAAATGTATCATCAGTAACACCTTGAACTATTCCATTCTCTGACGCCCAAATTACAGCATCAGAATACCATTTTCCATCTGCAACATCTGTAAATACATTATTTGCTTTTGAAACACCTGCATTCTCCAGTCTGTACAGGACGGTCACAAGCATTGCCCTTGTCATATTCATATCAGGAGCAAATTCATCATCAGTTATGCCGTCAAACAATTTATTATCTGTCACATACTTAACAGCATCATAATACCACGCATCTGACTTTACATCAGTATATGATATATCCGAAACTGACGGATTTTCCTCTGACGGTTTTTCTGTAGGCACTGTATCGGTATTATTGTTTTTATTCGTATGTGTTGAGCCGTTTACCTTGTCCCAGCCGCCTTCATATCCGTTTTCCGTCGTATAATCCTCGGTATAAAACCATTTTATAACATCTCCCGATGATAGTGTCTTTGTTGCATAACTCTCATCTGCTATTACGCCGTTGCATCTGTAAAGCCAACCCGAGTTTGGGCCTTTATCAAACTCCGCAAGTCCGTTTATCTCCAAAATATATACACCGTTTGTTTTGTAGTCAATTCCGTTATTATTAAACATCATTTCTGTTAAATATTTAACAGTTGCACCCTTCGGAACAACAACACTTCTTTGGCTTATCCCGTTTGATACTCCAACAAGTGAGAATTTAACGGTAATGGAGTTTTCAGATGATGCCGAACCAATATTTGCACGGTTTATAACGAGCGTATATTCTTTTGTTTTCTCACCATTCTCCGAGGTAACAGCAAGCGTAAATTCATTCCTTCCATATTTTAGTGCAATAGCATCACTCTGACGCTTATTTAAAATATTAATGGAATTTGATATATTTTCTCCCGAAAGTAACGCTGTGGCATTCTTATTTGCAAAAACGGCAGAAAGTCTTATTGATGATACACCTGATGCAACCGAAAATTCAATTTGACCATTCTCATTAGGTGTTATTGATACATCACCCGGCACTATTGATACAGATTCGACCTCTGTGCTGTATTCCCTTGTCGGAACATTTCTAAAGTTCAGGATATATATAACAGGCTCTTTCTCACCCTCCTGAACGATAATTCTTAATTTGTTGACAACGGGTATAGGCAGGCTTTCCTCACCTGACTCAACTCTTTGATTTGAAATATAAATGTTCGAGTTCGGAGTAATGGCATTTGCTGTGATTTTCAATGATTCTGCATTTTGACCGTCAATATTCAGAATACGCTCATCGGTCAGAAGAATTGTTTCTCCATTTACAATAATGCTTTCAAGCCCTTCACTTACACCGACAGCTTCCTCTTTCGGCTGAACTTTTTTTACGCTTGATATTTCGGGAGAAATCTCACCGTGACTTGTGCCACACTCAAATACAGGATTATATATCTTAATATAGCTTATCTCATCAAGCTCGATTGGATTTCCGTTATCATCAACCGCCCATGAAATATCAAATCCGTCACCATTGTAATTCATCCTATGGTTATCGCCGTACGGGTTTGCGGCAGCATTTCCCATAGTCGTATTTGCAGAATGTGAATCGGCATATCCAAACGGATACAATCCCTTTTCAATTCTCGTTCCGCAAAATGTTACAGACTCTGCAGTATATGTATCATTTTTACCGATGCCATTCTGATATTTACCGTAGTATGCAGGATTAGGGAAATAGCTCTGTGTATGTGTGCCGACAATGGGCATAACACCGCTGTCACCGTTGCAATCCTCCCATAAAATTTCCGTTGCACCCGTAAAGTCACTATCTTGATTAGTATATGTTACAGAGTAATCTCTTTCTGCCTTATTGGTGTAATATTCACTTCCCGCAAGCTCATACCAGTTTATTCCGTCTTGTGACACCATAACCGCTCCCGGCTCTGCCGCCGACTCGGAGGTTGCACCGTCGTTATCCGCAAAACAGTTGCCTGTTATGATAAAATCTATTCCATATGCGTTTTTGGGGTCATTCTTTATGGGAGTATCGTATTTATATACAACATTTCCGCCGAATGCTCCAAGTGTTACAGCACCGCTGTCGGCTAATATCAATTCGGGATTACCCCACAAATTGCCAAGATTCACAAACTGACCCGGTGCAGGCAGGTATGCAGATACGCTATCTGGAGCATATTCTGCCTTACGGCTGAAAGTAATAGAATAAGTCTGTGCCTCTTTTACACCGTTTATATTTTGATAAACACTTACATATGCAGTAAACGAAGCCCTGTCATTTATCGGGATTTCTATAGCTTCGCCGCTTATTCCCGAATAAACATCATCGCCAACTTTTGCCGAAATATCTACAGCGGTATCCTTGTTAGCTGTTACAATAAGGCTTACCATATCAGCGTTATTGTTATAAACAGCACTGCCGTTTCTGTTACTGCCTTTTCCGTCAAATTCAAGCTTATTATCTCCGTCAATGGCTATTTCCTTTATGAATAATTCAGCCTTACGGTGTATATTTATGCTATACTCGTTATTATCATCGCCATTTGAAACACTGATTACTATTTCATTGTCGCCAACATTTAGACCGATTTCGTCCGATTCCTCGCCGCTTGCTGCTCTTTCACCGTTAATTGCTATGCTGCACGAAGCATTCGCCTGAGGTGTTATACGAATTATGTCACGATAGTAGTTTACAGTATAGTTATACTGATTTATTTCGGGATTAAATTCAGGGGAAAGCTGTTCCTCTTTTTCGGCTCCGTCACACATCTGTGCAAATCTGTCAACTACACCCTTATCCGAAGATTGCGAATTTATCTCCAATCCGCTCAACAACGCATTATTATAATTATCCCCACTTGAGCTTCCCGTAACGGTTACAATACAACCCGGTGCTATAATGGGGCAATCTATTGTTTCTTGCCTTCCCGTTGCCCAATCCACCGTTATTTCGTCTGCCACAGTTCCCGTTGCGGTTACATAATATGTACCGGGCTCCGAAAAACTGATTACTGCATCACCGTTTTCATCTGTTTTTATGTTTAGGTTATGTATTGCCCCGTTTTCCCATACAGCTATATCTGCGTTTGGAATTGGTGTATCTGCCAAATCCTCGGGCAGATATGCCATACCAAGATGACCTTTCAGGTTAAGGGTAATCTCCTCGTTAACCATTGCTTCCTTTGTTGCACAGTCAAAAAATGTGTACCAATCTCCATAATAAAAATCATCCTTGTTAATTGATGCACAAACAAAATCCCCGTCCGATACCGTATCTGTGTCAACACCGTATATTCCAACATTGTTTACGGTAAACAGAGTATTATATGTGTCAACACCCCATAGCTTTGTAATGCTTATTCCGCCATATCCGTTATCGCCCGATACATAACCGGACTCATTCCCATACGCCTTATGCACCGCCTTTAATGCCTCATCCACATTAATGCTTCCGTTTCCGTCAATATCCGTAACGGTAACAGGCTTATAAAGCATTGCACTCCCGTCATTGGCTTGTGCGAATACTCCACGATTGCTTATCGTGAAATACACCTCCGCCGTTTGCGGAATATCAGTTTGAGCAAATGCGTTTATATCGCAAACGCCCAAAATCATTATTACCGACACAACTAAGCTTAAAAACTTTCTTTTTTTCATTTTGATAGCCCCTCTCATCAATATAGAATTGCCGAAATATAATGAAAAAAAGCTGCGGCAATTCTTTATAAATTACCACAGCTGAGTTTTCCTGCGACTAACCACAATTTACACAGCAATAAAACACATCAAAGCTTTATACTTCTTTGCTGCATAAAAAAGCTACTCCTGTGCAAATCTGCATTTACGGAATAACATCAAAGCAGGTCTTGTGACTCGTATTATATAGGAAAAACTTACCCGCATCCTTATATTCTGCCTTCTCAGTTTCCCAATGACCGATTTTCATCGACGAATATAAGAACATTTAACACATACACCGACAGGTACCGCAGGGGATTCTCACCCCATTCCCTTTTCACCAATTATACCTTGATATAATACCCTTTGCGGTATAACCGACACTTTGTGTGAAATATTAAATTAATTGGAAATATTATATCATAAAAATCGGCAGAAGTCAACCGCAATTTCCTGCACGGCATACATTTCTATACTTCCACAGGGATGTCAAAGCGGTGCGTCCATTCTGACGCACCGCTTTTTGAATAAAGATTGATTTAAAGGGGATTTTTTATCAATTTTTATCTAACAATTACAATTTCAGTTACTTTGTTTTCAACAATCTTTATGAACACTCTGTTGCCCTCGTCACCGTCGAATACTGCCAAGTCATCAATGGTTGCTGTTTTAACACTGCCCCTATTGTTTGAAGTATCAACGCTGTAGACTGTTGTTTCATTATCTATGCTGTAATTCACATTTGAATTGTCGCCTACAGATACATTAATAGAATTTGTGAACTTCTTTGTTATGCTGCCATACACAATTTCCAAATCCTTTTCAGGTTCATTTGTGAACTCTGTTCCCTTTTTGCTGATATCAAACAGAACTCTGATACCTGCAATCTCGCCTTTACCGTTCGTTTTATACTGAATTATATCACCTGTTTCAAGCTTTTTGCTGCCATCCTTAGTCAATATTGAATCATTCTTTGCATATAGTTTTGACTCCTTGCCGTCCTTTAGGACAGTAATAATATCTGTCTGTATATCATCGCTGTTAATACCTAATGACAAACTCTTTACTACTGCTATTGATGAATCAATTTCCGGCTTGTATGCTGTATCGCTCAAAACGATTACTCCTGCATCAAAGCTTTCGCTCATATCATATACAATACCTGTATATTTCTGATTATTCGCAAAAATTGACTTGTTATCTACTCTGATATCGTCCTCGTCACTTATATCAAATACTATAGTGTCATTTGTAACACGAATGTTGCCAAGCTTTGATGTGTCGCTTTTATAAACCGTATCGGTAAATCTCTTATTAAGGGTGAAATTATCCTCATCCGCCTCGCCGCTTGCTGATTTATCTGCTGCAATATTAATCTCTGTAACGGCTCCCGATGAATTTATAACATAAGTCACCAACTGTTTATCTGTTTTTCCATTTTTCACAAGCGTATTAAATACCACTTCGGTGTTGACTGTTTCACCATTGAGCTTTACCTTGTTGGCTAATGCAAGCGTCATCTTTTCTCCGCTCTTGTCAACAACCTTAAGCTCAACAACATCACCTGCGTTGGTCTTATACGCATTTGTCAAATAAGCATAAGAATTTGTAACGGTTGATACATTCTTTACAGCGGCAATATCACCGTTGATGTCAAGACAGAATTCGCCACGCTGACCTATTGAAAGTGTATCCTTAAAGCTCTTTGCGGTTCTGTAATTAACATCATTAATTGTATAACCGTCCTTATTCTTCGCAGAAATTCTTCCGCTTACTGTGTTTCTTGTTAAATACATCTCATGATAGTTGTCGCTTGGGCTCTTTACAATTGATATAATGTCCCACTTTTTAACATCAGATATATTAATTTCGTTAAATCCCTGATATATCTTGTAGTCGATTTCGTCAAGCTTAATTGTCTTGTTGCTTGTGTCTGTAATCTTTGATGATGACACATAGTCTACAACAAAATTTTCATACTCTGTAATGAAAATAATATCAATCTTTCCGTCTGTATCAACATCAAGAAGTGTCATAAATGCCGCCTTATCGGCAATATCCAATAGCTCTCTGTTATATTCAACGCTTCTGTTATTGTAAATAATCTGTGCATTGGAGTCTATAACAGCAGTCTTTGACCTTGCGTCAGATTCCTTTTCAAAATACATAACAGCGTCATTTGTGTTCTTTTTTGTTAATTGGTCGAAACGGTTTGCCGTTATCTCTATGGATGCATTCTTGCCCTTTATCGGATATGCAAGAATTATGCTCTGCTCGTTATATGAATCTCTTTTCGCATATGCTGATACAGTATAGCCGAGAACATTTGCATTGCTGCTGTTTTTATATACCTTATCATCAATCATAATGCTATCTTCATTAACCGCAGAAACACCCGAAAGGGTCATAGCGCCGATTGCCTTAACTTGACCTGTGAATTTATCTGTTTTAAGATTATCACTCAAAAGTGTTTTGTCTGTAATGCCATACTCAGGAACAGCACCAAAGCCCGTCTGTTCCATTTTCTTTGTTTCAAGGGTGTTATTTGTCAAGACTGCCACATTTCCTCTTGTTATTGGATTTTCAGCCTGTCCCTCAACGCCTGAAAGCATTTTGTTCTCACCTGCAATTGTGATATAACCGTTAGGATATCCACCCCTTGCCTGTGCAGCTGTTTCATATCCCGCAGCACGCACCATAACAGTGACAGCCTCACGGTATGATATAGGTGCATTAGGTCTGAAATTACCGTCACCGTCACCCTCAACAATACCAAGTGATGTCGCCACATTTATATAGCCGTTCGCCCAATGCTCTTTGGTAACATCAGTATAATTTGAAGTGTCTTTTGATGTCTGGGCTGCAGCCTCCATACCCATTGCAGTTACAGCCATTTTCACAAGTTCCGAACGAATAATAGTGTCACCAACTCTGTATTCACCATTCTCGTCACCATTCATAATGTTTAGTGCGGACAAAACCGAAACTGCTTCTTCGTATCTTGTACCCTTTATTTCCTGCGGTATCTGAGCTATTGCAGGAACTGAACTTAAAGCAAATCCGGATGCCAACACCGATGCAATAATTTGTTTTCTCATATTTACCTCCTGAAAACATAGTGAATTTTATTAGTTGACATAATGTATGATTATCGTCAACCACAATTACATAATACACTATGTTATTCAGGAAATCAATCTGTAAGTTATGGTAATTCTCAAGCAGGAATAAACAGTTTTCCGTTCTTTTCCACTCTATCTCCATTAATATCGTTATATTTCATAAGCAATTCACACGGAACTGCATAGCTTTTTGCTATACTCCAAACGGTTTCACCCTCATTAGCAAAGTATATAATAATCCCGTTACGCTTATTTAATTCTCCCATCGAAATACTCGTCATATTTGATATTGAAATCTCATTTATAAGCATACATTCTATCGCAAATAGACATCTTATTTCAAGTTCGCCGCCCGCATTTAAGCTGTAGCTTATATGGCGTATATTCGATTTCACTTCGCAGATTGCATTATCTGCTTTATTTTGACTTTCAAGCATATATGAGAACGGAATATCCTTTTTAAAGCTGTAAATCGGGTTTTCTGACGAATCCGTCAAATACAGGATATATGCCTCTATCTTTCCTTCGCAAATTATCTTATTCCGTTGAAGTTCAGCCTTTGTCATAATAACATTGGTCATTACATTATACACTCGGCTGACGCTCGGAATATTTTGCGGAAATGCAATTACTTCTCTTATAGTATTCTGTGATGACGGTCGCTCGGATGCTGTACGCAGCTTTATCTCGTCCTTCCCAAATTCAGTATTTGAATATGGTACGAAGCAATCGCATAGGACTTCCTTTTCTACCGTTTCGGTACATTTTAACGATACGGATATATCTATATCTATCATCAATACCCTTAAATCGCCATCAGAATCGGGTTCTGCATCGCACATAATCCCTGCAACGCAATAGTCTATATCACATATCGCATTTTCTGTCACTCCCTCTGCATCAAGCACCTCTGTGAACGGGAGTTCCTCCTCAATAAATTTCACATCACCGCCATCATCAGTATATAAAACGCATACCCCCGCACTACCCTTTACAATGACCTTGCCTGACACGCTTTTGTATTCCGTATCATATATTTTTACATCGCATTTGAGAATTTCGGAGACTGAATTTTCACCTGAAGGAATTTCCAGCTTTTCTTTAATTGTAAAGTCGTTTTCGGATATATCCACTATGTTTTCAAAAGAAATATTATTAAATTGTTTTTCTATTCCATCACACTCAACATCTGTTGTGATTTCAGCCGTTACAACAGAGCATATTTCATAC
>JAXJPK010000075.1:0-6066 GCA_036311705.1 Clostridia bacterium | reverse complement strand
TATATAAAGGGTTATCAGATTATCGAAGATGGCAAGCAGAATGTTATCAGAATGACACTTAAATATAGTCCGTCAGGCGAAAGAGTAATATCAGGTCTTAAGAGAGTATCAAAGCCCGGTTTGAGATATTACGCAAGCGCTGATGAGATGCCCAGAGTATTGAAGGGTCTTGGAACTGCAATCGTTTCAACTTCAAAGGGTATTATGACCGATAAGGAAGCTCGTAAGCAGCATATCGGCGGCGAAGTATTGTGCTTCGTTTGGTAATCAGACAAAAAAATAAACAATAACTGAAAACCTGCCACAAAGGCAGAGAGAATTTAAGTTAAGGAGGAAAATCCTATGTCAAGAATAGGTAAAATGCCTATAACAATTCCTGCGGGAGTTAAGGTAGATATTACTGCTGATAATGTTATCACAGTAAAGGGTGCAAAGGAAACTTTGACAAGAACACTTCATCCTGATATGAAGGTAGTAGTAGAAGGCGATACAATCACAGTAACTCGTCCTTCAGATAATAAGACACATCGTTCACTTCACGGTCTGACAAGAACACTTATCAACAATATGGTAATCGGTGTAACAGACGGCTTCACCAAGACTCTTGAAATCAACGGCGTTGGTTACAGAGCTGCAATGAAGGGCAAGGTTTTGGATTTAACATTGGGTTATTCACACCCGGTTAACTACGAGGCTGAGGCAGGAATAACAATCGAGGTTCCGCAGCCCAACCAGATTATTGTAAAGGGTGCTGATAAAGAGCGTGTAGGCGCTGTTGCAGCAAAGATTAGAAGCTTCAGAGCTCCGGAGCCGTATAAGGGCAAGGGTATCAAGTACGCTGATGAATACATCAGGCGTAAAGAAGGTAAGACCGGTGCTAAGAAGAAATAATTGAAAGGAGTGTTCTTATAATGATAAAGAATAAAGATAAAAATCAGGCAAGAATTAAGCGTCATTACAGAGTAAGAAAGAACATCTCCGGTACTGCGGAGAGACCTCGTCTTAACGTATTCAGAAGCTTAAATCATATTTATGCTCAGGTAATCGATGATGTAAAAGGTGTTACAATCGTAGCCGCTTCAAGCGTTGAAAAGGGCTTTGAGGGTAACGGTTCCAATGTTGAGGGTGCAAAGCTTGTCGGTAAGGCAATAGCAGAAAAGGCACTTGCAGCGGGCATCAAGTCTGTTGTATTCGACAGAGGCGGATATGTATATCACGGTAGAGTTGCAGCTCTTGCAGAAGGTGCAAGAGAAGGCGGCTTGGAATTCTAATAGAAGGAGGAGCAAACAAGTGACTGAAAGAATTGACGCTACAAATTTGGAGCTTGAGGAAAATGTTGTTGCAATTAACCGTGTATCAAAGACAGTTAAGGGCGGTAGAACTATGAGATTCAGTGCCTTAGTAGTTGTTGGCGATGGCAACGGCATCGTAGGCAGCGGTTCAGGTAAGGCTGCTGAAATTCCCGAAGCTATAAGAAAAGGTATTGAGGCTGCTAAGAAGAACCTAATCAGAGTTCCCTTGGTTGGCACAACAATTCCGCACGAAGCAATCGGTGTTGACGGTGCAGGTAAGGTTCTCCTAAAGCCGGCTAAAGAAGGTACAGGTGTTATCGCAGGCGGTGCTGCCCGTGCAGTATTGGAGCTTGCAGGTATAAAAGATATCAGAACAAAATGCTTACGCTCAAACAACAAGCGTAATGTAGTTAACGCAACTATCGCGGGTCTCTCGGAATTGAAGAGCATTGAAGAAGTTGCAAAGCTTCGCGGCAAGACCGTAGACCAGATCAGAGGTTAATCACAAAAAACTGATTAACAGAAAGGAATGGTTAAGTAATGGCTAAATTAAAGATTACTTTGGTTAAGAGCACAATCGGAAGAAAGCAGGATCAGATAAAGACTGTTGAAGCTCTTGGCCTTAAGAAGATCCGCTCAGTTGTTGAACATGAAGACAACCCGCAGATCAGAGGAATGGTAAACAAGGTATCACACCTTGTAACAGTAGAAGAAATTTGAGCAAGGAGGTGCAGCGAATGAGACTTGAAGAATTGAAGCCGGCTAATGGCTCAACTCATAGAAAGAAAATCGTTGGCCGAGGTATTGGTTCAGGTGTTGGTAAGACATCAGGTAAGGGCCATAAGGGTCAGAACGCAAGAAGCGGCGGCGGAGTCAGACCGGGTTTTGAAGGTGGTCAGATGCCGTTGTACAGACGCTTGCCCAAGCGTGGATTTACAAACATATTCGCAAAGAAGTATGTTTCTGTAAATGTAGAGGTTCTTGACAAGTTTAACGACGGTGATGAGGTAACAGCTGAAAGCTTACTCCAAAAGGGTATCATCAGCAAAACTCTTGACGGCGTTAAGATTCTTGGCAGAGGCGAAGTTACAAAGAAGCTTACTGTTAAGGTTGCAAAAATAAGTGAATCAGCGAAGGAAAAAATTGAAAAGGCAGGCGGAAAGGCTGAGGTGATGTAAGATGCTCGAAACAATCAGAAACTCATTTAAAATTCCTGATTTGAGACGCAGAATCTTATTCACACTTATGATGCTGATTGTGTTCAGATTCGGAGCCGCACTTCCGGTACCGTTCTTGAATGCAGAAGCGATGAAAGCGTTCCTTGAGGCAGGCAGCAGTATGGATTTGTTCAACTTGTTTGATACATTCACAGGTGGAGCGTTCCAGAACGCAACAGTGCTTGCATTGGGTGTTTCGCCCTATATCAATGCCTCAATTATTATCCAGCTCCTAACCGTTGCAATCCCATCACTTGAGAGATTGTCAAAGGAAGGCGTTGAAGGCAGAAAAAAGATTAACAAAATCACAAGATATGTAGGTATCGTTCTTGCAATAATCCAAGGTGCGGGCTTGTATGTAACACTTCAGAATATGGGTGTTAATGCAATCCAAAACCCCGGAGTGTTGTCATTTGCGGTAATAGTTCTCACATTTACAGCCGGTACGGCGTTCATCGTATGGCTTGGTGAGCTAATTACTGAAAAGGGACTTGGAAACGGTGTTTCAATGATTATCTTTGCAGGTATCGTTTCAAGAATACCGACAGCGGCAAACTCGATATTTAAGACATATGTAATGGAAGGCGGTTCATTCAGTGCTATGGGTACTGTTTGGGCAGTGGCAATACTTGCAGTAGCAATCGCAGCTATCGCATTCGTAGTATTGTTCACAGATGCAGAGAGAAGAATTCCCGTTCAATATGCAAAGCGTGTTGTGGGAAGAAAGATGTACGGCGGACAAAGCACAAACATACCGATTAAGGTTGCTGCAGGTGGAGTTATGCCGATAATCTTTGCTTCATCAATCATGGCGTTCCCCTCAACAATAGTCAGACTATTGAAGGGCGGTACTGTTCCTTCAACGGGTGTTGGTGGAACAATCCTAAACTGTTTGTCAACACAGGGTCCGATATGGACAACAGTAGTATATGGAATATTATACTTCCTATTAATAATATTCTTCACATACTTCTATTCAACAATTCAGTTTAACCCGATTGAGATGTCCAACAACATCAAAAAGAGCGGTGGTTATATACCTGGTATCCGTCCGGGTAAGCCGACAAGTGACTATTTGAGCAAGATAACATCAAGACTCAATCTTATCGGTTCAATATTCCTTGGAATAATTGCTGTATTACCGATAATTATTGGTGCTGTAACAGGCAACCAGTCACTTCAGATTGGCGGTACTTCGCTTTTGATTATGGTCGGAGTTGCTTTGGAAACAGTTCAGCAGATGGAATCCCAGATGGTAATGCGTCATTACAAGGGATTTTTGGAATAATCGGCAAATCATAACTTGATTACGGAGAGTTAATTTTACTCTCCGGAGCCGAAAAGGCGGAAAGGCATAAAAACTATGAAACTAATTCTAATGGGACCCCCGGGGGCAGGAAAAGGAACTCAGGGCGAAATTCTTGAAAAGAAGCTCGGCATCAGCACAATATCAACAGGCTTGATGCTCAGAACGGCTATAAAGGAGCAGACAGAGGTCGGAAAGCTTGCTGAAAAGTACATCAACGAAGGAAAGCTTGTTCCGGACGATGTAATTGTTGCAATCGTAAAAGAGCGTTTATCACAGCCGGATTGCGAGAAGGGATTCATCCTTGACGGATTCCCCAGAACAACAGCACAGGCTGAGGCACTTGACGCTGCAGGCGTTGAGATTGACAAGGTTCTCTTGCTTGAAGTTGAGGACCAGAAGATTGTTGACAGACTTTCGTCAAGACGCGAATGTTCAAAGTGCGGTACGCCTTATAACATCATATCAAAGAAGCCCCAAAAAGAGGGCATCTGCGATAACTGTGGCGGTGAGTTGATTTGCAGAAAAGACGATATCCCCGAAACTATTGCAAACAGATTAAATATCTATCACGAGCAGACAGAGCCGATAAAGCAGTTCTATGCAAAGAAGGGTATTTTGGCTGTTGCACAGGGTGAGGAAGAGCTTAGCGACACTACTGCAAATGTAATGAAAGCTCTTGGCCTTGAGGAGTGATTTAATGATTTCCATTAAATCATCTAAACAAATTGAAAAGATGCGTGAGTCGTGCAAGCTCACAAAGGAGTTATTTCTGATACTTGAGGATAAAATCAAGCCGGGAATATCAACTAAGGAGCTTGACACTGTTGCGTATAACTTTTATAAAAAACATGGTGCTACACCGAATTTCCTCAATTATAACGGATACCCCGCAACAATCTGTGCATCGGTTAATGATGAGGTTGTTCACGGAATCCCGTCGCTTAAGAAGATACTTCGTGAGGGCGATATAGTAAGCATAGATATGGGCTGCATTTTAGACGGCTGGCACTCGGATGCCGCAAGGACATTTGCTGTCGGCAAGATAAGTGAGGAAGCCCAAGAGCTTATCGACAACACAAAGCAGAGCTTTTTTGAGGGAATAAAGGTAATAAAGCACGGTGTGAAGCTCGGAGATGTTTCGCACACAATTCAAACATTCTTAGAGGAACGGGGCTATGGCGTCGTTCGGGATTTGGTCGGTCACGGTATCGGTCAGGCACTTCATGAATCACCCGAGGTTCCGAACTTTGGAAAAGCCGGACACGGTGTAAGACTCGCTGCAGGTATGACGCTTGCAATCGAGCCTATGGTTAATTCGGGAACATATCGCGTGAATGTGCTTGATGATGACTGGACTGTTGTAACAGCAGACGGAAGCCTGTCAGCTCATTACGAAAACACAGTGCTCATAACCCGTGAGGGATGCGAAATCCTGACTTTGTAATGAGGTGCGGTATGGAATATCGTGTAGGACAGGTGGTTCGCTCAAAGGCGGGCCGTGACAACGGAAAAGCTTTTATGATAGTTCGCACCGAAGATAATTATGTATATATTGCAGATGGTGCAATTAGGAGGCTTGAATCTCCCAAACGGAAGAAAATCAAGCATATACAAGGAAGCTATAATGTATCGGAGGAAATCGCGGCTTGTATTGAAAACGGCACAGCAGAGAATTATATGCTGCGGCGGTTTCTGCGTTCATAAAGGAGTATGAAATAATGGCTAAGGATGATGTTTTAGAAGTTGAAGGCACAGTTGTTGAAACTTTGCCGAATGCAAACTTTAAAGTTGAGCTTGAGAATGGCCATCAGGTATTGGCACACATCTCGGGCAAACTGAGAATGAACTACATTAAGATTTTGCCGGGAGATAAGGTTACAATGGAAATGAGCCCGTATGATCTTACAAGAGGTAGAATCACATGGCGTTCTAAGTAATTATAGTAGGAGGTAATAAAATGAAAGTACGTCCGTCAGTAAAACCTATATGCGAAAAGTGCAAGGTTATTAAAAGAAAAGGCAAGATTATGGTTATTTGTGAGAACCCGAAGCATAAGCAGAAGCAGGGTTAATCACACACCTTAATTTTAAATGGCTTGTGTGGTGCAAGCCGAAACAACACTTATAATTTTTTGATGATATCTTTAATGGAGGTGTAGAAAAGTATGGCAAGAATAGCAGGTGTTGACTTACCAAGAGACAAGAGAGTTGAAATCGGTCTTACTTATATCTACGGAATAGGCCTAAAG
>JAXJPK010000074.1:0-3460 GCA_036311705.1 Clostridia bacterium | reverse complement strand
TCCTTTGCAACAGCTTTTATAGCGTCTTTCTGTGTCATTCCGTCCGAAATATACTTTTCCACATGTTCGGTTATATTCATTTCCTGCCAAAAATACTCGTCATCTACGGCACTCTTATCCGCACCCTCGATTACAAGGACATATTCTCCACGAGGAGATTTCTCGCTGTAATGCTCTATTGCACCGTCAATAGTTGTTCTTATAATTTCCTCATGCACCTTTGTCAGCTCTCTTGCCAAGACAATTCGTCTGTCACCGCCAAACACTGTTTTCATATCCGACAATGTAGTTAAAAGTTTATGTGGTGCCTCATAAAAAATCAAGGTGTGAGTATCGTTTTTAACACTCTCCAAATGTGCGTACCGATTACGCTTATTTGTTGATAAAAATCCTTCAAATGCATATCTTGACGCTGAAAGTCCTGAAAGAATAAGTGCTGTTATTCCTGCAACAGGTCCAGGAACGGAGGTTACTTCTATTCCATTCTCTATCGCAAGCTTAACAAGATCCTCGCCGGGGTCCGAAATGGCAGGCGTTCCCGCATCGGACACCTGTGCAACATTCTTTCCGTCTTTTAAAAGACTTATTATATATTCTCCCTTTGCTTTCTTGTTATGTTCATGATAGCTTGTAAGCGGTTTTGTTATTCCAAAGTGATTTAACAGCTGTAAGGTTCTTCTTGTATCCTCTGCCGCAATCAAGTCAACAGAGTCAAGAATTTCAAGACATCTCTTTGAAATATCACCCAAGTTGCCTATCGGTGTCGCACAAAGATACAGCGTTCCTTTTTCATCTGCCATAAATTTCATCAATCTCCTTTGAATATCCGCCGTGTTTATCATATACATACAATGTCGGCATCATTTTTAATTCACTGCTTGCATTTTTTATGCCCATAATAAGCACGAGATTTGCCTCTTTACCTAAAGTGGGGGCAACAAGCCGCATAATCTTTGGCTCTATTCGGTATTTTCGCATCAAATACATTATATCCGCCAATCTTTGCGGTCGATGCACCATAAACAGCTTCCCCCGTGTTTTTAACAGCTCGGAGCTCGCTTTTATAACATCCTCAAGGCTGCATTTTATTTCATGCCTTGATATAGTCCTTGAATCCTCACTGTTTGTTAAACCCGATCCCGTCCTCATATACGGCGGATTAACTGTTACAGCATCATAGACGCTTTTCCCGAAAACACCTGACGCTTCCTTTAAATCAGCACACTCTATATGTATTCTATCCTCAAGATTATTATAATGCACGCTTCTCGTTGCCATATCGGCAATTTGAGGCTGAATTTCAACAGCATCAATATGCTGTGCATCAGATTTAGCCGCCAAAAGCAAAGGGATTATCCCGGTCCCTGTGCATAAATCCATAACCTTACCCGAAACACCTTTTGCAAAATCCGACAACAGAACAGCATCAATACCAAACCTGAAACCATCTGTTTTTTGAATTATTTGATAGCCGTTCTGCAAATCGTCAAGTGTTTCATTTAATTCCATCATTTTCGATTACAGCAAAGCTCATTTCGCCCTTTGCCGCCGTTTTTCCGTCGACCGTCGCCTCTACATTGGCTTTACCCATTCCGTGACGATATGTAACAAGCTCTGCTTTAAGCTCCAAAGTGTCACCCGGTACAACCTGTTTACGGAATTTGAAGTTGTTAATACCTGTAAATACCCCAAGCTTGCCTCTGTTTTCTTCCATGCCCAAAAGCAAAACCGCACCGACCTGTGCCAAAGCCTCACATATCAAAACGCCCGGCATTATTGGGTTTCCGGGAAAATGCCCCTGGAAAAACGGCTCGTTTATCGTTACATTCTTTATACCCTTTATTGACTTGCCCTCTTCCATTTCGACAATCCTGTCAACAAGCAGGAACGGGTATCTGTGGGGTAAAATTCTTTGAATATCAATATTGTTCATCATTGTTTTTGTTCTCCTTTATTTTTATAAATTTATGCACTCTGTGCAATTATAAACATTATTCACGAATATACGCTGTTTTATGATAAATATGTGTCGGATCCGTAACCGTATCAATACTGCTTAATGCAATGCCCGACCCTTTAACCACACATTCGGTTATATTCTCTGCCAAATGGCACGGAACGCCGAGCTCCTCCTCTATTCGTCTGTCAAGGCCATATAGCAGTGAGCCGCCGCCTGTCATAACAATGCCATCAAGAATAATATCTCCCTGGAGCTCCGGCGGTGTTTCCTCAAGCACCTCTCTTGCTCGCTCCGCAATGTTATAAACAAACTCATCAAAGATTGTACATAAATCGTTTGATGATACTATAACACTTTCCAAAAATCCCGTAATGCACGATATTCCCTTTGCCTCGCAAAGTATTTCCTTATCACGCTTTACTACTCCGCCTATTGTTTTTTTAAGTTTCTCGGCTGTAACAACTCCTATATGGATTTTCATTTCCCGACGCATATATCGGATTATTTCCTCGGTAATCTCATCTCCTGCAATCTTTAGCGACCTGCTCACAACAACGCCGCCTAACGACATAACAGCAACATCTGTCGTGCCACCGCCAATATCTATAACCATACAGCCACGAGGACGGGAAATATCATATCCTGCCCCTAACGCCGCCGCAACCGGCTCCTCTATTACATATATGTCTTTTGCACCAACTTCACGAGCCGCATCTATAACCGCCCTTTGCTCAACATCTGTTATACCCGACGGCACACACATCATAATTCTCGGCCTGCCCGGAACACGATTAATAACTCGCTTTATAAGCCTGCGAATCATCTCCAATGTCAAGGTATAGTCAGATATAACACCATCTCTGAGAGGATGCACCGCTTTTATGTTCGGCGGTGTTCTGCCTATCATCTTGCTTGCCTCTGTTCCGACTGCTACCACCTCATTGGTATCGGTATTAACAGCAATAACGGTCGGCTCGTTCATAACTATACCTCTGCCCTTTATGTAAACGAGCATTGTTGCCGTACCAAGGTCTATACTAATATCATTTGCGAACATTATCATTTTCCCTTCGTGTTACATTACTGCTTTACCGTTAATGAGCATCTGTTTTCTATGAGATGCCGTAAAAGTAGCTGAAAATCCGTCAATGTACTTTTCCATTGCCGAAACGACCGTCTGCGGCTTAAGATTATATGCACTCCCACATGATACAACCATTCTTATGGTCATAATCCCGTCTTTATAGCCAAGATTTTCAAGTTCAAATATATGCGGGCGAATATCAGAGTCTTTAATTCCGCTTTTTGTTTTCTTCGGAACAATAAGTTCCTTTTCGTTTAGTATCGCCTTAGCATCGCACGGAGAATTACATTCGATTTCCGTTATATATTCTGCCATATCAATTTTTGTTAAATCAATCTCTTTTCCGAACACTTGTTTAACATCATAAACGAAAAATCCGCCCGGCATTGACTTGTTCAGCTCATCTTTTATCTCAC
>JAXJPK010000073.1:0-4159 GCA_036311705.1 Clostridia bacterium | reverse complement strand
ATTTAGGGCGTGAATATATTGTCACCGACCTATGCAAGCTCGAAGACTATATTGACGGATTTCATACTCGTTATGAGAACTTACCCTGTGGTGATATTTCCAAAAGAATTGATGAAGCAAACAGGAAACCATCGGTCCGGGATAAGTTGAAATCCGAAAAAGATAGCATTGCAGAAAAACCAAGAAACTTAATAAAGGTTGTTGGTGTAACAAAGGAAATTGAGGTGTGATTATGGATATACAAGCTCATATAAAGTACACAGAGGGTTACCTTCCGACACCCCGACATAAAATCCTAAGATATCGGGAATGTGATGAAGTTATTACTGCCACCTTAAGGGAAGTGGATAAAAACGATTTAAAACTTGCCTTTGAAGATAATAGCTTCGAGGGTAAAGGTGAAATCTATTCTTTTGATGGCGGTTTATGGGTAAAAGCCAAAAACGACCAACCACATTCCGTCAGAACTACTGTTGAGGAATTGAAAGAAGATTTTATGAAGTACAGTTGGTTTTATGGTTATAAACCGGAAGATACAAGAGAAAATCAAATTGCCAAGGTTGTCGGCAGGTTAAGCGGCTACATTGTTGCTGATGGAGAATTATATTCAAAATCAGACGAGCCACGATATTGTATTTATACTTTTGGCTTAGGCCATAACCACGGAGGTACACATCTTGCTGTAACTTATATGTATAACAGCAATATATCAAAAGAAAGATACTTTTCGGCATTAGATGGTGAAAAGGCTGTACAGGCAGCAATCGAAATTGCTACCAACCGTGGTGATACAGAAAGTATTGATACTATTTCTGCTGATATCGTGGTACATAACCCCGAAGCCGTTACTGTAAGACCTGAAGTTGAACACGGTGACGGTGATGAATTTTTAGGTAAACTTGAGGATGTTATAAGCGGTTCTTCAGATTCTATGGAAGCAGGCCTTCTTGCACTTCTTCTTACAGGAGCCGAAATGAACAAGCCCGAACCCGAACCAAAGGACAGATATCCGGTGCTTTACGGCTACAGCGACAATGGCAAGAAAGAACTTCGTGGCATTGATGAAGTTGCAACCTTTATTGCAACGGAAGGTCTAAAATCCGACCTTAAGATATTAAAGGAAGACGGCGAAGAGCTTCTTGATACATTCGGAATTTTTATAAATAAAATCTCCGATATGGAATACCGTGAGGAACTTCTAAAGGCGTTAGTCCCGAAGCAAAAGAATTTGGAGATTCCAAAAGAGGACAAGCAAGAACCAGAAAAGCATATCATTTGGAGTAATATCCATCTTGACTTGGACGATTGGAAGGATGACCTTAAGGAACAATATCCCGATAAAACCGATGATGAATTGTATTCCATAATGTGTGAAACCAATGCAGAATACCTTTCTGATGAAAGAGCCAATCTTGACATCCAACTTGCTATGCCGATTATCATAATTGCTGACCTTGGGCTATGGAACGGCAGAGTCCAAGGATATAAGGATGTTGACAGCGGCAACATAAGTGATTGCCTTTATTCTGAAAACGATTATACCGAATGGTATGTCGATGATAAGGGCGATTTTCGTGCTACGGATATTCACCACGATGGCACGAACTACTATCTGTACAGGGTTTTTAAGGATAATGTTACCGATGAACAAATTGAAGATTTTAAGGAAAAGATTTGGAATCATAGCCTTACACAAAAGGATACTGATAAATACACAAGACGGCTTGGTGATGATATCGCAAAGGTGTATGGATTTGATATTCCAAAACCCGAAAAATCTTCTATAAAAGAACAGCTAAAAAATAACAACACGGCTGTAGAAACCACCCCTAAAAAGGTTATTAAAAATAAAGACTTGGAGGTATAAATTATGCAAGGATTCGCAAGTAAAGAAACTGTTGAAATGTTGAGAAAAGAATATCCCGAAGGTACACGAGTAATGCTTTTGAGTATGGATGACCCCTATAGCAAACTCGAACCGGGTGACCGTGGAACTGTAAGAGCCGTTGACGATGCCGGCACGGTGCATGTGAGTTGGGATTCAGGCAGCGGACTTGGCTTGGTTTATGGAGAGGATTCCTTCAGAAAACTCAATGCGGCGGAACTGTCGCAAGAAAAACTTCTTGCCGAAAGACCATCCATCAAACAAAAGTTGGCCGATAACAAGGCTGCGATTGATAAAACAACCCCCAAAAATAAAAATAAGGAGTTAGAGCTATGATAAATTTTACAAGAGAAGAACTTGCCCTACTTAAGATTATTGATATACATAAAAAGTGCGAACTGCTTAAGGAACTTCGTGAAGGTCTTAATAATGCTGAAGATAACGATATGAAAAATATGCTCGAAGTCTTGATTGATAAAATTGAGTTCTTAACCGAAGACGAAGTTGAGAGCATGGACTTCGAATCGGACTTTGATGAATAAGAGGTAAAGAAAAATGAGTGAAGAAAACAAAATTAATGTTTTGATTGTAGAACCACATAAGGAGCCGTATATGAAAGAAATCGGCACTGACCTTGACTCTCTTCAGGCAGAAGTCAATGGCTTGATACAGGTAATTTACCCTTATGAGGATTTAGTCGGAATTGTTTGCAACGAAGAAGGTAAAATAAACGGAATGGAACTTAATCGTGCTATCTATAGCGAAGATAATGACATTATTGACATTATCGCCGGCAAGTTTATGGTTGTAGGACTTGATGAAGACAGCTTCGGAAGTCTTACACCGGAGCAGCAAGAAAAGTTCGCTGATATGTTTGCTACACCGGAATCGTTTTTGCTTATTGATGATTCAATAACGGTTATCCGTGAAAAACCTTCAGTAAAGCAAAAAATGAAAGAACAAACCCCTGTAGATAAGGATTCTGTTCCAAAGAATAAGTCAAGAGATAATCCCGAACTATGAGCCGTTCCCAAAAATGGCGAAGAGAATGGGCCTTCTTCCTCGATAGTACAGGACGGAGAAAATATAATATTTTATGCCGTCATTGTATATCGGATTGCAAACAAAGTTTTAGGGCAATAGTCATCTGTTGCCCTAAATACATTTCCAAAAGGTCAATAAAATATATAAGAACAAAAGGAGAATCTAATGAATAAGCCCGTTATACATATTGTTTCATTATCGGGTGGTAAAGATTCAACGGCAATGTTATTACGGATGTTGGAAGAAAAAATGCCTGTAGATATCATCCTGTTTTGTGACACAGGATTGGAATTTGAAGCTATGTACAAACACATAGACAAATTGGAAAAATATATCCAAAAACCCATCGTAAGACTAAAAGCTCCACATTCGTTTGAATACTATTTTTACACATATTCTCCTAAAAGGAAGAATCCAAAACTTGAGGGGAAAAGTGGTTTGAGTTGGGCGGGGCCTCGTAACCGTTGGTGTACATCCGTACTCAAAACAAGAATTATAAACAGTTACCTTCGGGAACTATCAAAAGAGTACACTCTATGCCAATACATAGGTATAGCCGCAGATGAAAAACATCGTGTCAAAGACTTAAACTATCCGTTGGTGGAATGGAATATGACTGAAGCAGATTGTCTTGCTTATTGTAAAGCTCGTGGCTTTGATTGGGACGGACTATATGAAATTTTTAACAGGGTTTCTTGTTGGTGCTGTCCACTTCAGTCACTTGACGAGCTGCGAAAGTTAAGAAAACATTTCCCAGATTTATGGGAGAAACTTAGATATATGGATAAAAATACTTGGAGAAGTTTTCTCAAAACCTATAGTGCCGAACAACTTGAAATTCGCTTTGCGTTTGAGGATGAACTTCTTGCTCAAGGCCTGCCAATTAAAGGTAAGGCTTTTTTTATGCTTTAAATGACAGGTTGAATTGTACCACATAAAAATGGAGAGCATATACCTTTTCGGGGGTGTATGCTCTCCGTATTTTTTTATGCAAGAGATTTTAAATATTCTTCTGTATTTACATATTTAATTCC
Organism: Clostridia bacterium; assembly: GCA_036311705.1. Classification (GTDB taxonomy): domain Bacteria; phylum Bacillota; class Clostridia; order UBA1381; family UBA1381; genus Ornithomonoglobus. Next base: position 196 of record JAXJPK010000073.1, on the reverse strand, counting down.
ATTAACTTCGGTGGTTTCTCCACGGTAAATAACATATTTGTTTTTGATTTTTCCATAACGAAATTCTGTATCTTTACATTTTTCTTCATCAATAAGGTGCTGATATTGTTTTTCAACAACTTCTGTACTATATTTAACTTCATAAATTTCGCAAGACAGAGTTTCACTATCAGCAACAACCATATCAAATTCACCT
>JAXJPK010000072.1:0-3046 GCA_036311705.1 Clostridia bacterium | reverse complement strand
TGATTATGAACACTGAACTGTTGATTATGGCTGCAGGTATGGGCAGCAGATTTGGCGGACTAAAGCAGATTGAACCAATAGGACCTAATGGTGAAATGATTCTTGATTTTTCTATTTATGACGCTGTAAAAGCAGGCTTTAACAAGGCCGTATTTGTTATTAAAAAGGAAATAGAGAAAGAGTTTCGCGAGGTTTGCGGTAAACGAATTGAGAAAATGATAGATGTTGATTATGCGTTCCAGGAGCTTGACAAGCTACCCAAGGGCTATAGCGTGCCCGACGGTCGAATGAAGCCTTGGGGAACAGCTCACGCAGTTTTGTGTGCAAGAGATTTGGTGAAATCACCATTTGCTGTAATCAATGCAGATGATTTTTATGGTCAGTCATCATATAAGATAATTCATGACGAGCTTGTGGAAAACGGCGGTACTTGTATGGTTGGTTATATGCTTGGAAACACCTTGACCGAAAACGGGACTGTTTCAAGAGGTGTATGTGAAATCGAAAACGGATTTTTAAAGAGTGTTACAGAGCATACTGCACTTGACAGAAATTCGGGAATACCGCTTGATAAGCTTGTATCAATGAATATGTGGGGCTTGACACCTGATATATTCCCGTATATGGAGAAGGAATTTAAAGCATTTTTGGACGAACGGATAAATGAACCAAAATCGGAATGTTATCTGCCGTCTGTAATCAGCAAGAGGATTGTTGATGAGAATAAACCCGTTAGGGTACTACAAACGGCAGAGAAGTGGTACGGTGTTACATATCGTGAGGATATGGAATCTGTAAAAGAGGCTATGACGAAGTTTATTAATGAGGGGTTATATGTTCTATGAATCAGTTAATTTTACAAGAAGTGCTTGATGCGTTCGGTATTAAAGAGAAAGTTGTACCTTATGGAAATGGACACATAAATGATACATATTGCAGTGTTTCATCAAAATATATTATTCAGAGAATTAATACCGATGTGTTTCAAGATGCAGATGCATTAATGGGAAATATTGAGAGAGTAACGGAGTTCTTGAAAAAGAAAATAATTGCCGAGGGCGGCGATCCTGAACGTGAAACCCTCACAGTTGTAAAAACGGTTGATGGTAAGCCGTACTATAAATTTGATGATGACAATGTGTTCCGTGTGTATTTGTGTATCGGACAAACATATACAATCGAGAGTGATAAAACGCCTGAGGATATGTATAACGCAGGCAAGGGGTTTGGCAAATTCCAGCAGATGCTTGCCGATTTTGATGCGGAATCATTAAATGAAACAATAGTGGATTTTCACAATACGCCAAAGCGTGTTGAGGCTCTGAAACAGGCGATTGCAGAGGATAGGGCAGGTAGAGCGGATTCTGTTAGGGTGGAGATAGATTTTGCTTTGAAAAATGCGGAGTTTTCTGATATTGTTGTTAATGGAATCAAAAGTGGGGACATACCGTTGCGTGTTACGCATAATGACACAAAAATAAACAACATTCTTTATGATGAGCAAAGCGGAGAGGCAATAGCGGTTATTGACCTTGATACGGTTATGCCGGGAAGTATGCTTTATGATTTCGGCGACGCGTTAAGAATGGGTGCGTCGACCGCAGCGGAGGATGAAACAAATCTTGATGATGTAAGGTTTGACAAAGAATGTTTTGAAGCATTTGCGAGAGGATATTTGGCAGAAACAAAAAGTGTTATGTCGCCAATGGAATTGGAGCTTTTGCCATTTTCGGTAAAACTGCTAACATATGAGTGTGGTACAAGATTTTTGACTGATTACCTTAACGGTGATATATATTTCAAAATTCACAGAGAAAACCATAATCTGGATAGAGCCAGAAACCAATTCAAGCTTGTATCTGAAATCGCAAAAATAGAGGACGAACTTAAAGAAATAGTTAGGAACATATAAGGGGGTTAGACATCGTGAGAATTATTTTGTGTGAAAACTATGAGGAAATGTCGGAAAAAGCTGCGAGTATGATTGCCGCACAGTTAACTTTAAAGCCTGAAAGCGTTTTAGGACTTGCAACAGGTTCTACGCCCGTTGGGATGTATAACAGACTTGCAGATATGAACAAGGAGGGTCTTGTCGATTTCAGCTCGGTAACAACATTTAATCTTGATGAGTATTATCCCATAAACCGCGATAATTCACAAAGCTATTTCACATTTATGAACGAAAACCTGTTTTCGAAAATAAACATTGATTTGCAGAAAACACATATTCCAAACGGTGAGACAAAGGACCCGATAAAGGAATGTGAGAATTACGAAAAGGAGATACGCAATTCAGGTGGAATAGATTTGCAAATCCTCGGAATCGGTCAGAACGGACATATAGGGTTTAATGAGCCGGATGCCAGCCTGAATTCGTTCACACATTTAACAAAGCTTACGGATAACACTATAAAGGCGAATGCAAGATTTTTTGATTCGCTTGCGGATGTGCCTAAACAGGCGATTACAATGGGTATTGCAACTATAATGAGTGCAAAGAAAATAATCCTTCTTGCAAGTGGGGCAAGCAAGAGTAGAGTTGTTGCAGAGCTTTTAAATGACGGTATAAATACATCTGTTCCTGCAACGCTTCTAAAAACTCATCCCGATGTTGTTTTGATATGTGACAAGGACGCATACCTGGGTGCAAAGCTTGGCGTTGACATTGGTGGAACAAATATTAAATTCGCTGTTGTTGAAGGCGTTAATGTTAAGTATAAAAATATTATAGATACGGCAAAAACCTGTGAGCAGATTGTTGAGGATATATCAAACGAGGTATTGAAGCTTAGAAAGGAATATAAAATTAAAGCTGTAGGAATAGGTACGCCCGGAAAGATAAAGGAAGGTTGCGTAAGTGCGGTAAATCTACCATTCGATAATTTTGCACTTGATGTTGAGATTGCCAAGAAAGTAGGATTGCCTGTAAATATAGATAACGATGGCAACTGTGCGGCTTTGGGTGAGGTAATGATGGGCGGATTAACTGACTGTGACAATATTGTCCTTGTAACTCTCGGCACAGGCGTAGGCGGTGGAATTGTTA
>JAXJPK010000071.1:0-6056 GCA_036311705.1 Clostridia bacterium | reverse complement strand
TCGTGGTCATTAGTAACGCTGGAGAACACAACAATTAAAGTAAGAGCCGAGGCAACGCTTGATTTCGTATGCCTGGCAGAAGAGGAGGATTAAGATGATAAACATTACTGTAGTTAACAAGAGGACTAAAAAGGACAACAACATTTATGATGTGGTAAGAATATTACCCATAGGTAGAAATGCCAAGGGAGACGGCCCTGCTGTCTACCGTATCAGGAGAAAGTACAAGGATGGTGAGGCTGTTATTTCTGTTGAGCAGAACATAGATGCCAGCAAGTATGACATCACTGACATTCGTGAAGAGGAGGTGTGGATGAATGACTAACAGAGCAACCCGTCGTCGTATGGCGTCACAGAAGACACCCAGCGACCGCAAACTAACCCGTACAGAGCGTAAGATGTACTGTGAGTACTTGAAGATAAGGGCAGGCTTTATTGAGCCTCGTAGGGTACCTAAGAAGGAGGTATGATTATGGACATTAACATAGGATTATTAGGAGAGTTGTTATTCGTAGGAATACTCATCTTGATAGGATGGGGGGAGGTGTTGAAATGAAGAACGATTTGGATAGACCATTAAGAGCAAGCAAGCAGATGAGAGAGGAAGGTTATTTCCTCGACCCCGAGAGGATGACTAACCAGGACCTCATAGATGAGTGTATAGCTCTGGGAGCCTCGATTATGCTTGAGGAATCACACGTAGCCCCGGCTGACTATCACGTACTCGCAGGCGACATATGTGACTGCATAGAGATGAGTATGGCAGACTATGATACTATACAGGGACTTATGGATAAAGCTTTTGCGATGTATTGTGATAGGTAGGAGGGGGCGGAGGGGGACGAAGTCCCCCACCTGAATAAAACAAGAGGATGGTAACAAATACCATCCTCTTTTGTGTTACAGGTAAACTCCCTGTTCCATCATCGAAACTATCTCTGCGGCCTCTTCGGCTGTACCTGCAAACCCATGAGCCAATGTGAATGAAGCACATTTGAGGTGGCCTGAGAAGCTTGCTACGGTTCCACCATAGCCGCTCGGATAACCGATAAGTGAAAGCTCATTGGCCGCTCTCACGGTGTTACGCTGGGCTACAATTAAGTGGCAGCGCTGGTTACCGAACAAACCGATAGCCCCGAAGAATCCACCCTTGAAGGTCATAGGCTTCTGTATCAAATCCTGTTTGCTCTCTATAGCACTCATTGCCATCCTCGGGATAGAACCAAGTGCTGATGTCCCACCAGCTGCTACCATTCCTATCTGGCCTGTAGCAGCACCCACACCACTTTCTACGGCTCCGGTTACGAGGTCAACCGCAGGGTCTATCATTCCTGTAATTGAACGCATCATAGCTGATGTGTAAGCCTGCTGGTCGATGGCCGTTATAGGCCTCTGTGACGCCATATTTCCGTCGAATGCATCATACTCAACCCCGTTTGAGTAGATATGGGCACAACACTGTCCAGTACCGAGGTCACACGCATATTTTACACTCAGCGTCTTGCCGAGATACTTACTTAAGTTCAAGGCATGTAAACCGCAATACGGGAGAGAAATGAAGAGCTGCTGGTAGGGTTCCATATCCCTGAAATCATTGAAGACAGGGGCGAGGAAAGTACTACCTACATCCCAGAGTTTGTTATTCTTCTGGATAATCTGACCCTTGACCTCGCTATCCCATCCACCCAGCTTTATGTTTTCCTGACCACCCATAGTTGCAAACTTATTTGCGTTTACTGGAATAAAGGTAAGACCTAAAATTGAGTTCATCTGGTTCTCACCAAACAAACCATTATTGTCAAGGATGGCCTGGAGGTGAGTAGGGTCATAAATTGCGTCGAAGAACTCCTTAAGACGGGTATCACTCAACATAAACATTCTGTGACCAACCTCACAGGACTGGGCATTTGTGCCGTTATCACCGTCTATATCTTCATCGCCCCAAGGAGGCAGGATGTGTTTCTGCTCTTCCTGGAGGATTTCATCGTAGTTCTCAGCCTGGTCGATGTCTATCTCTTCTGCGACGTATTTATCAGCAAGCTCTTCACTGCCGTAGATGGGGATGTTTGTGTCTGCATATTCTACAACAAACTCAATACCAGCCTTTTTGTAAGTAGCACTCTTCTTAATGTAACCTACGCTGTTAACACGATTAAGTGCCGCAGACGCAGATAAATCTGTGTCGTCATCATCCCACCTGAAAGAGTTCCAGGGAGCTGTCTTAAACCGGTAGGCATAGGAACCAGTTCCCTTAAGGTAGTATGAGTACCACGTAGCATTTGTACCCACCTGAGTGTGCTTTTTCTTGTATAGACAAATTCTACCCTTACCATAAGGTTTTGCGTTGATGTTGTTTATTGTAGCAGTATATGTAGAACCATTTGTGCTTACCTTAAACTTGTTACGAAGGTAGTAGTACCTCTGTGATGCTGCATAGGCCTCTTCTGCTGCCTCCTCAGGGTCGTCAGGAGCGTTAAGCATGGTAGCTATCAGTTCAGGGTTTGTGGGGTCTTGTGTCCAAGCTAACAGTTCCGCATCCGTAGCAAAGATAGGTAAGTCTGTCTCTATTTTTATTTCACAGTCAACCGCATACCAGTCACCATCACACAATGTCCTTATGCCTGCATACACATATGGCATTGTGATATTGGATATTGTACGTTCAGTATATTCATTATCGTTTATCTTGATACTCTCAACCCAAATTTGGGCGTGAGTTACTGTTAATTCAGTATCCCCGTGCATGGCACCCCAGGCAGGAACAAACTGAAGGTTGCCATTATCGTCCATGCCCAAAAACTGAACGGTTTGCTGATTACTTGTTGTTTCAGTAATCACTCCCATGTGTTCAAGGGATATACCAATTACCTGACCAGAACCGCCAAAAACATAGCCACCATTGGCTAAGATATTATAATGGTCGCCAGCATAACTACCCTCACCTGTCACATCAAATTGAAAGTGGCTGTTATCATCGTTTCCTACAATTTCGCCACTCCAACCATTCGACACAAGTGTTATTTTGCCATGTGCCGTACCTGATTCCCCTGCATCTGTAATTTCCCAAGGTTCATGCTCATACATAGTAAATACCTCCGTTACTTTCCTGCTACTGACATAATGTAAGTGCCACCTGTAAGTTCAAAGAAGCTCTCACCAAACGCCAACGAGTAATACTGATAGCCGCTTTCCATTCTTACTGCTCCGTCAGGCAACATAGGGTCATACCTTGAGGATGACCTGTCAGCGATACACTGACTTGAGTTTATGACATTGCGATAAGTATAAAGCGCGTCTGTATGCAAATGCAAAATCATGTGTTGCCCATCGATAGTCGGAGCTTTGCGGAAAAAGTAGTATCTTCCGAAAGCAGGGATGAAAGCATAGTTTGCGGTGACATAAGCCTGATTATAAACCACCTCGATGTCCGGGTCCGAAACATTGCAAGCATCCTTAAGATGGCCAGTGAGGGAACCCACCGCAGTGAGTGCCCTCTGGTTAACGTAATTAAGTGGCGTTGTGTTTCTATAAAGTTCTATCTGCATAGTTAGTCCTCCTCATCATCGTAAATCGGAAGAGTAATGGGGCCAGCAACGATAGCAAAATATTTCTCGAAGAAATTGAACTGGCTCCAAAAGTTGTCACCATCACGAAGCAACTGTGTGGACATAGTCACGCCGATGTTACCTGAACGGGTGTAGGTCTCTGTAGTCGTCTCGTCACCGCTCTCTTTGTCGGTGTCTTTGCCATCATTGGAGTGCTTAATCTTACCGATAGACAAAGCAGTGTTGGTAGTACCACTCTCTTCGTGTTCGATAGTACCCATTGAAATGGCGGTGTTGGTAGTACCACCCTCTCTATGCTCAACAGTACCCGAAGACAAAGCAATGTTTGTGGTTCCACTCTCCTCATTATTGTGGGTAGTAGCGGAAGACTGTGACTTGTTCTCAAAGTTAGCCCCACTATCGAAAGCAGACACCCCATTAGTTGTGGTAGGCTCTGTTATCGTGGTCTTTAAGCCGTGGGTAGTATTCTGTTTGCCGTCAGCCGTCTGCGCATCGGTAAGCGTATGGTTGTGAGTTACGTTATTCTTACCATCTGACTTTTGGTCATCAGTAAGCTTACGCCCGTGGGTTATGTTATTCTTGCCGTCAGTAAGCTGTTCGTCCGTGGTAGAAGAGTTCTTCTCACGGTCAATAACCTTACCAAACTCAGTCTTGATTTCCTTCTTCTCAACGCCATCTACGTTCCACAAAGGATTATAGTCAGCCTCCCAAATCCTCCAGAGGTTGACGAGCTGTTCCTTTGTCATCATCAGAATCATTTCTGCTACATCGGCTGCGGTAACATCGCCCTTCTTGTAGTCATCCATGATGTCATCAGCCTTGAGACCACCTTCATATTGCAAGAAGAACCTGTTAACCAGGGCTGTCTTCTCTGTAGGCCACAAAGTAACTGTCTTTGTAACATCTTCCCCGTCTTCCTTTGTGGTGTAGGTAAAAGTACGCAAATTACCAAGGATAGCTGCTGTTTCATATTTACTCAGTCTCATTGCCTTCACCTCCATCTTCGTTTACTAAGCCGTCGCCGTCACCATCCGTGGGTTGTTCACCGTCTTCAAGTGCCTCGTCCGTGGTCTTGAACTCATCATCAAAGTTTGCAAGCCTTGTCATCCAGCATTCTGAGAAGGATACCTTCATTTCCCAGCCAAACTTTGTGTTAGCCATATCGCAACCTTTCTGTGCCTCACGGAGCATATCGTGTGGGATAATCATACTTGCGGAACTATCCTGATTAACCTCGTCAACGGTCTGCTGTGCGAGCTTGGAAGAACCCTGGCTGTTCATTCCGTAGTAGGAATAAAACCACCTCATAAGGTCATCCCTCATCTTTGCGAGGTACTGGATGTATTTGCTCTTCTCATCATCAGTAAGCTGAACACACTCGATAGCTGCCTTTGTTGCCTCCTGTATCTGAGCACGTAATTTGTTCTCATCAAGGATGGTTGCTATCTTACCGGTAAGCATATTAGCGATGGCTGTCTCAATAACCTTCTGCATCTTCGTATCCTTTGCGATAGGAATGGGATACATACGGCTAAAGATGATGTTACATTTCATTGATACCTCAAGCTCTGCCAACATATCTGAAAAGCGTCCGATATTCATATCTGGACTACCCAGGCGGTTGCAAAAGAACACAACCACATCGGGGTTGTTATACCAGTCCTCATATTCCTTAACCACGCCGTTATCAGTAGCACAAATAGCTATGCTACCCATTCCGTTAGGATAGGGGTCACCACCGAAACTAACGTGGCAGATAGTATACTCGTCATCGGCATACTTTGTACCTATTTCCTTATCAGTGGAGATATTCTTTGCTATGGCACTTGCTCCCTCAAGGAGACGGTAAATGTCGATAAGGGGTGAAAAGTATTCGAGCTTTGCCTTCGGGTCATTCATGTTCTTCTTCCCGTCCTGGTCTGTCTCTACCCCAAAGTCATAAACAAACATAGACGAAACGGTGTTTAAGAGCATTTCGTCATATGACTGTATTCTGTATGCTTTCTGTTGCTTTTCTTTCATTGCGGAAAAGTACATATTTATTCCTCCTTAAATAAAATACGGGGTGGGGTCTTACTCCCCACCCCTAAAGGCTGTTACTCCTTATGAAAAGACTTATGCTGGTGTAAGAGTCCGTGTGCCTATGCCACTGCTCGACCCTTATGCTCCAGGTGTGTAGTCTTTGAGTACGAATACGATAGCATTCATACCGAGGTTGTTGAAATACCTGTCAACAAACTGGCTGTAGTGGTTTGTAAGGTTCTCGGGCTCGAATACCTTAGCTGCCTGCCTACGGTTTACAGTAGTGTGAGCAAGTGCCCAGCTATCTGCAAGGAAAGCAACGATACCATCCTGCTTAACCTCTTTCTTCTTACCTACTGCATCCTCGTCAGCGATTTCTACATCGATAGAAGATACAGTGTCAAAGTCACCAGTTCCGAGTGCCTGCCAGAAAGGAACCTTGATGTAGTTGGGCATCTCGATGAGTTC
>JAXJPK010000070.1:0-3411 GCA_036311705.1 Clostridia bacterium | reverse complement strand
GGTTTGAATCTATCCCCGCCTGATTCATCAAAAGCTCCACTTTTCTGACCTCGGTATCCTCTGTCAAGCCCTTATATTTCTTTACGCATGCCGCATAATAACGACGCATAATTTCCATCTTTGATGCTTCGCAGCAAGCTTCATCATCTGTAATGCAGTTACCTGCCATATTAACACCCATATCTGTCGGTGATTTATACGGACAGCTACCCTGAATTTTCTTGAATGTTGCACTAAGCACAGGGAAAATCTCGACATCTCTGTTATAGTTTACAGCCGTTTCACCGTATGCCTCAAGATGGAACGGGTCTATCATATTAACATCATTTAAATCCGCCGTAGCCGCCTCATACGCAAGGTTTACAGGATGCTTTAGCGGTATATTCCATATCGGGAATGTTTCAAACTTGGCATACCCTGCCGTTATCCCACGCTTGTATTCATGATATAGCTGGCTTAGGCAAGTTGCCATTTTGCCGCTACCAGGTCCGGGAGCCGTTACAACAACGAGTGAACGGGTCGTTTCAATATAATCATTCTTTCCAAATCCCTCTTCGCTGACAATATGAGCAACATCGGACGGATAACCTGCTATAGGATAGTGGCGATAACAGTTAATTCCCAAAGTTTTAAGCTGTTTGAGGAACGCATTTGCCGCCGCCTGACCATCATATCGAGTTAGGACAACACTGCCCACAAACAAGCCCATATCTCTAAAAGTGTCTATAAGCCTTAACACATCTTCATCATATGTAATGCCCAAGTCACCACGCATCTTGTTTGATTCAATGTCTGCGGCATTAATCGCAATTACGATTTCAACCTCGTCCTTTAACTGCTGCAGCATACGAATTTTACTGTCAGGTGCAAACCCGGGCAAAACTCGAGATGCGTGATAATCGTCAAACAATTTACCGCCAAACTCAAGATACAGCTTACCGCCAAACTCTGCAATACGCTTTCTTATTTGCTCCGATTGTGTTTTTAAATATTTATCGTTATCAAATCCAATCCTTTTCATTTGAATATACTCCCTTAAAAAAATCACTAATAGATAGTATATCACACTTTTGTCGATAAAAAAAGAGTATTTTTGATTTTTTTTAATTTTTTTATAGCAACTATTCTTTTTGTATTGAATTATCATTGATTTTATGATAAAATAGACTAAATTTTTGAAAAAGAGGAATAAATGATGGTTGCAATTATAGACTACGGTGCAGGCAATCTGCATAGTGTTAAAAATGCCTTGGATTTTATCGGGGCAGAATCAATAATAACCAATGACAGGGAAACTATACTTTCGGCTGACCATGTTATATTGCCGGGTGTCGGTTCATTCGGTGATGCAATGGAATGTCTTAAATCGAGCGGTCTGACAGATACCGTTAAAGAGGCGGCAAGCGGTTCAAAGCCATTTTTGGGAATATGTCTGGGCTTGCATCTGCTTTTTGAAAGCAGTGAGGAATCACCCGCTGTCGAGGGCTTGGGCATATTTAGCGGTAAAGTCAAGAAAATCCCCGACTGCGGATTAAAAATTCCGCATATGGGCTGGAATAATATTGAGCTTGCCAAAAACAGCCGTATTCTGCCTAACGACAATTCATTTATGTATTTTGTTCACTCATATTACATAGAGCCTAAAGATGAAACTCTTATTTCATCACATACAGAATATGGTGCAAAGCTGGCGGTTAGTGTTGAAAAAGGAAATATTTTTGCCGTTCAGTTCCACCCCGAAAAAAGCGGAACAGCAGGCTTGGAAATTTTAAAGAGATTTGTTAATCTATAAGGAGGTTTGGGACAATGTATGCAAAAAGAATAATACCCTGCCTCGATGTAAAAAACGGCAGAGTTGTTAAAGGTGTTAATTTCGTAAACCTGACCGATGCAGGTGACCCTGTTGAATGTGCAAAGGTCTATGATAAGGCAGGGGCAGACGAGCTTGTGTTCCTTGATATAACAGCATCAAGTGACGCAAGAGATACAGTAACGGATATGGTAAAAAAGGTTGCGGAATGTGTATTTATACCCTTCACGGTCGGCGGCGGAATACGCACTATTGCGGATTTCAGAAAAATACTTAATGCAGGTGCTGATAAAGTCAGCGTTAATAGCTCCGCAATCAAGAACCCCGAGCTTATTCGTGTGGCGGCAAAAAAATTCGGCTCACAATGCGTTGTGTGTGCCATAGATGCAAAACGGAAATCCGATAATTCAGGCTGGGAGGTTTATCTTAACGGCGGACGGGTAAACACAGGGCTTGATGCGGTCGAGTGGGCAAAAAAAGCTGAAATGCTCGGTGCAGGCGAAATCCTTTTGACAAGTATGGACTGTGACGGAACAAAATCAGGATATGACCTGGAATTGACCAAGGCAGTATCCGAAAGCGTTAATATCCCCGTCATCGCATCAGGTGGTGCAGGTAATATGCAGCATTTCCTTGATGCGTTTAAGGATGGCAAAGCAGATGCAGTTCTTGCGGCAAGTCTTTTCCATTTCCGTGAAATAGAAATCAAAGACTTAAAGGAATTTCTTAAGGAAAATGGCGAAAGCGTGAGATTATAAAAATTTTTTCTCAAAAATGTAAATTTCACTTGACATTTTAAAATTTATATGCTACAATAAAAATGTAAAGTTCACCATACATTTTTTATAAGGGAGTGTGCAAGTGGAAAATAGAATTAAAGAGTTCAGAAAAGAACAAAAGCTAACGCAGGATGATTTAGCAAAAGCTGTTGATGTCACACGGCAAACTATTATTTCCCTTGAAAACGGGAAATATACCGCATCGCTCCAGCTTGCATTTAAGTTAGCAAAATTCTTTAATGTTCAAATTGAGGACTTATTCATTTTTGAGGAGGAATGATTTATGGATTTTAAAAAGAAACTAAAAATACGCTTTATTTTGGCTATTGTCTATATCATAGTGGGTATTACCTTTGCAGCTTTTTATTACTGCAAGGTTACTGATAATCAATTTTTACACTCGTTCGGTATTGCGTTTATTGCGTTGGGTATTGCCAATATAATTAAGTATAAGCGTATCACAAAGGATGATGAATCTATTCATCGCCGAGAGGTTGCAGAAACCGATGAGAGGAATATTGCTATTGCAAAAAAAGCACAAAGCTCTGCATTTGTATTCTGTACTTTAACGGGAGCTATTGCAGTTATTGTTCTTGAAGTTCTTGGCAAGACCGACTATGCCACAATAATCTCTCTTCCATTTTTCGCATTACTAACCAGTTATTTTGTGCTCTATTGGATATATCAAAAACGAGGATAATTAAAATAGGGGATGTAAAAAACAGCGCCGATCGTTTGACAGCAAATTTATATGTTTCAATATAAATAAATTCATAAAAACATTGTTAAAACAATTATTTTTGAGGAAATCTGCAATTTTGC
>JAXJPK010000069.1:0-5847 GCA_036311705.1 Clostridia bacterium | reverse complement strand
TGCCGCATTATATTTAGTGTATTAATGCTGCTCTTTTCTGCGTTTTCGTTTTGGTTTTATGTGATGTATCTGGTATGCGGAATTACTGATATGGTAGATGGAACTATTGCGAGAAAAACAAAATCCGTAAGTTCGTTTGGGTCGCGTTTAGACACCATTGCTGATTTTATTTTTATATCATCAGCCATGATTAAAATAGTACCGACAATAAATGTTCCAAATTGGATTTGGATATGGATTTGGATAATTGCAATTATAAAATGTGTAAATATTGTATCAGGATTTATCCTTATGAAGAGATTTGTTGCTGAGCATACCATTATAAATAAGATTACAGGCTTTGTGCTGTTTCTTTTACCGCTGACTTTTTCATATGTTGAGCTAAAATACAGTGCTGCTGCAGTTTGTATCATTGCAACGGTTGCTGCAAGTGATGAGTTAAATTATATCATAAAAAGGCGTTAACGCCTTTTTATTTTGAAATGACTTGCAATATATGTCGAAATAGTGTATAATCACATAGTTGATACATTTTAAAATTTATGAAAGATATAGTGTGGAGGAAGTATGATAGAGAATATTATTTCAAATATAAATAATTATTTGTACAGCTATGTTTTGATTATTATTCTTATTGCAGGCGGGATATATTTCACTTTGCGTACAAAATTTGTGCAATTCAGGCTGTTTAAGGAGCAGTTCCACGCTGTAATGGAAAAACCGACAGATAAAGACGGTGTTTCATCATTCCAGGCACTGATGGTTTCGACTGCATCAAGAGTTGGAACGGGCAATATCGTAGGCGTTTCTACAGCTCTATGCTTGGGTGGATTTGGCTCTGTATTCTGGATGTGGATTATAGCAATATTAGGAAGTGCAAGTGCTTTTATTGAGAGTACACTGGCTCAAATATACAAAAGGTGCGGCTCTGAAGGCTGCTACGGCGGACCTGCATATTATATTGAAGCAGCATTACACAGCCGAAAGCTTGCTATGGTGTTTACGGTATTCTTAATCTTGACATATGGTTTGGGGTTTAATATGCTTGCATCATATAATTTACAGTCAACTTTTTCGGCTTATGATTTTTATAATCCAAATACAACCCCTTGGATAATCGGTATTATACTTGCGGCATTGCTCGGATATTGCCTGTTTGGCGGAGGAAAAAGAATTGTAAAGGTTACAAGTTTTTTTGTGCCTATTATGGGTGTTATTTATATTTTGGTTGCACTAATTATTGTATTTATGAATATTACGATATTGCCGGGTATATTCGTAAAAATTTTTACCGGTGCATTTGATTTAAAGGCTATATTCGGCGGATTTGGCGGTTCGTGTGTTATGTACGGTATTAAACGAGGATTGTTCAGTAACGAAGCGGGCGTCGGCTCAGCCCCGAACGCTTCGGCATCCGCAGAGGTTGCTCACCCTGTAAAGCAAGGGCTTGTGCAGGTTTTATCTGTATTTATAGATACAATTCTGATATGTAGTGCTACGGCATTTATGTGTATGTCATCGGGTATTGAGCCTACAGCAGAGTTATCAGGTGCACCGTATGTACAGGCCGCATTAAGCAATACATTTGGTGTATTCGGTACAATTTTCATAACATTTGCAATGATTCTATTTGCGTTTACAACATTGCTTGGTAATCTGTATTATGTAGATAAAGCGTGGAATTTTTTGTTTGGACATATCCCGTGTAAAAGGTTTATGTACACATACTATATAATTGCGTCAGCCGTTGTATTTGTTGGTGCAGGGCTAAATGCTGATTTGTTGTGGAATATTGCAGATATAACGATGGGTGGTATGACGCTCATTAATATGCCTGTAATTCTGTTGCTTTCAAAATATGCCGTAAGAGCCTTGGATGATTATATAAAGCAAAGAAAATCAGGAAAATCACCTGTCTTTCACGCAAAAGACATTAATCTGCCGCATAGCGTTGATTATTGGGAATAATCGTCATATAGGTATTGACAAAAAAGCCTAAAAGGTTTAAAATTAGTAGTATAATTGTTTAGGAGGAAAGATAATGGGATTAACTTTAACTGAAAAGATACTTTCAGCACACCTTGTTGAGGGTGAAATGAAAAAAGGTACTGAAATAGGTATTAAGATTGACCAGACATTAACACAGGACGCTACAGGAACAATGGCATATCTCGAATTTGAGGCTATGGGTGTTCCGAGAGTAAAGACAGAGCGTTCAGTTGCTTATATTGACCATAACACACTTCAGAACGGATTTATGAATATGGACGACCATAGATTTATAGGTTCTGTAGCTAAAAAGCATGGTATATATTTCTCTCGTCCCGGTAACGGCATTTGCCATCAGGTTCATCTTGAAAGATTCGGAGTGCCGGGAAAAACACTTATCGGCTCTGATTCGCACACACCTACGGGCGGCGGAATTGGTATGATAGCTATTGGTGCGGGCGGTATGGATGTTGCTGTTGCAATGGGTGGCGGAACATATTATATCACTTGCCCTAAAGTCGTTAAGGTAGAGCTTACGGGTAAATTACAGCCTTGGGTAGCTGCAAAGGATGTTATTCTTGAAGTATTAAAGCGTCTGACTGTTAAAGGCGGCGTAGGAAAGGTTATAGAGTATTGCGGCGAGGGCGTTAAGACGCTTTCAGTCCCCGAAAGAGCGACTATAACAAATATGGGAGCAGAGCTTGGTGCAACAACATCTATTTTCCCGTCAGATGAAGTTACTTATAAATTCTTAAAAGCACAGGGCAGGGAGGATGTTTATACACCGCTATGTGCTGATGAGGACGCTGTATATGATGAGGTAGTGGAAATCAATCTGAGCGAGCTTGTACCTATGGCAGCTTGTCCGCATTCACCCGATAATATCAAGACTGTTGCAGAGCTCGGTGCAATGAAAATTGACCAGGTATGTATCGGCTCATGCACAAACTCGTCACTAATGGATATGATGAAGGTTGCACATATCTTAAAGGGGAAAACAGTTCATCCTGATGTATCTCTATCTATTGCTCCGGGTTCAAAGCAGGTATTGTCAATGCTTGCTGAAAATGGTGCTTTGGCTGTTATGCTTGAAGCAGGGGCAAGAGTACTTGAGAGTGCTTGCGGTCCGTGTATAGGTATGGGACAGTCACCAAATTCAGGAGGTATCTCATTAAGAACATTTAACAGAAACTTTGAAGGTCGTTCAGGCACTGCAGATGGTCAGATATACCTCGTATCACCAGAGCTTGCAGCGGCATCAGCTATAGCAGGCGTTTTGACAGATCCGAGAACACTTGGCGATATGCCCGAATTTGAAATGCCAGAGAATTTCCTTGTTAACGATAATATGATAGTACCGCCCGTTGCGGCAGAGGATATGGACAGCGTTGAAGTCTTGAGAGGACCTAATATTAAGCCGTTCCCGACATCAGAGCCTATGCCTCAGGAAATATCTGCAAAGGTAAGCTTGAAGGTCGGAGATAATATCACAACAGACCACATTATGCCTGCAGGTGCAAAGATACTTCCGCTTCGTTCAAATATTCCGGAAATATCAAAATACTGTTTCGCTGTTTGTGATGAATCATTCCACGACAGAGCACTTGATATGGGCAAGAGTATCGTAATCGGCGGATCAAATTACGGTCAGGGCTCATCTCGTGAGCATGCGGCTTTGGCTCCGTTATATCTTGGTGTAAAGGCAGTTATAACAAAGTCTTTTGCGAGAATCCATATGGCAAACCTTATCAATGCAGGTATTATTCCGATGACATTTGCAAATGAGTCTGATTATGACAGAATAGGTGAGAATGACGAATTGCAAATCAAGAATGTTATTGAGCAGATTAAGACTTCAAATACTATAAAGGTTACAAATGTAACAAAGGGATTTGATTTTGAGTGTACGGTTAATTTCTCTGACCGTCAGAAAGAAATGCTTTATGCAGGCGGTTTGCTTAATTATACAAAGAATAATGGTTAATCCGTAAATTTTAACATGGGGCTGTTGCTTAATAACGCAACACCCCCATTTTTTTATCTATTAGGGGTAGATTTTTCAATATAAATGTGTTATAATTATTATGTGTATTTTGTTTAAATGAACATAATAGAGATTTAAGTTTACTAATGATATTCAATTGATGATTGTTTTAGAGGGGTTATGATGGCGACTAAAAAGAAAACAAGTACAAGTAAAAAAGGAACAGCAAAGAAAAATACGAAACAAAAAGGCGGAAGCGTCAGTATATTTGCAAGCCCCGTATTTATACATGGGCTTATTTGGGCGGTTCTTTTTATGTTTACGGCACTCTTTATGTATGTTGATACAACAGCGGTGCTTGCTGAAGCGGCACAGACAATGCTATGCGGACTTTTTGGAGTTACGGCATATATGCTCCCCGTTCTTTTTGGCGGAACACTTATATATCTTTCGTATAAGAAGTCTGTTTCAGCACTATGGACAAAGTTTATCCTTTCGTTTGGTGCATTATCTACATTATCGGCAATTATAGGAATATTTGCAAAATACGGAGTTGATAGTGCATACTCGATTTGCGGTGAAAAAATGAATGGCGGCGGAGTTGTTGGTGTTGCTATAGCTGAAGTAATGAAAAAATACATAGGCTCAATTGCGTCGTTTATAGTGCTGTTTGTTTTATTTGTTGTTTTGGCGTGTTTTATAGCTGAAACAAACATTATTCCGTATTTAGAGCGTTTTATCAAGGGGGCTATTGGCTATTCCGGTGAAATAGGCCGCAAGGTTAAGGAAAAGCGTGATGAACACGAAAGAAAAATAATGGAAAGAGCCGAATATATTGAGGAGCCTGATGACGATACACTTTATTTTAATGATGACTTTGCACCGATAAAAAAGCTTGACCACCAAATCCCGCAAGATACTGATTTACCCGAAAGTTTGATTAAACGCATTGGGAAAAAAGGCGGGAGAAAGTCGGGTATGTCAGTAATAAATGATTTTTCGGATGATATTGAGTCGGGAAGAATAGTAACCAATTCGGACATTTACGGCGATTTGGAAACCGATACTAAGGAGTTCGACCTATACAATATGGAGTTTACGAGCCCTGCGGAAAAAGAGGAATATGAAGCTAATCTTGATGAAAACGAGCAGCAGACGGAGGGCAAGCCTGTCAGAGAAAAAAATCTGACATATGATGAAAAGGAAGTCTATAAAGACGAGATAGAATCTGCATTGGCAACCGAGGCGATAAAATATGAATTTCCGCCAATCAATCTTTTGGATGAAACCAAGCATACTTCGAGTGATAAACGCCGTGAGCTTTATACAAAAGCTGAACAATTGATTGCTGTTCTTGATAACTTCGGCGTTAAAGCAAAGCCTGTGCAGGTAACACAGGGCCCGACGGTTACGAGATATGAAATTCAGCCCTCGAGCGGTACAAAGCTATCGAAAATTGTTGGACTGGCTGATGATATTGCACTTAATCTTGCCGTTTCAACTGTATTGATTGCCCCCGTTCCGGGAAAAGCGGCAACGGTGGGTGTTGAAATCCCTAACAACGATGTAACGCCTGTCACAATAAGAGAAATGCTTGATTCGCCCGAGTTTAAGAATGCAAAATCAAAATTGACCGTATGCTTGGGTAAGGATATAGGCGGTAATGTTGTAGTGGGCGACATTGCAAAGTGGCCTCACGCATTGATTGCAGGTGCTACGGGCTCGGGTAAATCCGTATGTATTAATACTATCGTTACTTCTATTTTATATAAGGCTGACCCGAGTGAGGTTAAGCTTATAATGGTTGACCCAAAGCAGGTTGAGCTCGGTGTTTATAACGATATTCCGCATTTATTGATACCCGTTGTTACTGA
>JAXJPK010000068.1:0-9177 GCA_036311705.1 Clostridia bacterium | reverse complement strand
CTTACGAAAATCTCCACCATTCCACATTGACAAGGGTAATTTGGGGCGAACTTTTTATTTTTTAAGAAAAGTGTCACCCATCATTGACAATTCAACAATGATATGTTTATGTTAAACAAAGGGGGGTGTTGCGTTAGGCAACACCCCCCTTGTTTCTCTGTTGCTCAATCGTTTGAGCGATTGTCACGATAGCGTGAATTTGATGCCTTTGAGCTTGTGTGGTTAAGCTCGGAATTACGCATCGAACGCTTTCTTGCATATAATGTGGGGTCACCCTCATCTGCTGCTCTACGCTGGCGGATTTGGTGCAGCTTCTTTCTGCGTTCCATACGGTGTTTCTTTGCCCGTGCAATAAATGCGGCAATTATTATCAAAATCACAGGAATAAATACAAGCGGATTAGTGATTGTATTTATTATAAAATGGAATACCCTTAACGGAATATTAAGCTCCACATCATTTGCGGCAATCAAGGGTGCTGACGCAATCTCCTTGCCGTTAAATGAATACACAATCTGCCCAAGCTCCGTGCCCTTTGTTATGGGTGCGGCAATTCGTTCGTCTTTAAGCTTGACCTCGGCTTGTACATCCTTTGTGATGTCCTTGCCCTTTGGCAGGAGTGCGGAAACCTCCGCATCTACCGTAAGTGAAACACGCTTATCCTTTTTCGCCTCATAAACCTTTGAGTCTGCAACTACTGTTCCGGGTGATGCCAAAACTCCCGATTCGTAATTATTAAAGCCGAAATCGAACAGGCTTCTCGATATTATATACGAATATGCATTCTGATTTGTATCGGTATCGTCACACTTTAATACTACCGACAAAAGCTCCATATCGTTGTATGATGCAGATGAAACAAGACAATGACCTGCCGCCTCTGTCGTACCCGTTTTTATACCCGTACAGGGCTTATATACATGGTAGGGCGAGCGAGCCGCACTCAAGAACAAGTTCGTTGTCGGCAAATCCCTGTTTTGCATATACTTATTTGTCGGGTCAATGTGATATGACGGCTTTGCGACAATCTCACGGAATTTCTCGTTTTTCATACAGTACCGAGCAAGAATAGCCAAATCGTCCGCTGTTGTATAATGGTCATCATCATGCACACCGCAGGCGTTTGTAAAATGCGTGCCGTTCATACCAAGCTCCGTAGCCTTGGCGTTCATTAAATCCACAAATTCCGCTATTGAGCCTGCAACATGGACTGCAATCACATTCGCCGCATCGTTTGCGCTGTAGATAAGCATACTGTTGACCAAATCCGTCATCGTAAGCTCCTCGCCTACCAATATACCCATATGCGAATCCTCGAGCGTGATAGATTTTAACGCCTCATAAGTTGCGGTTGTTTTATCGCCCATCTTGTCGCTTTCAAGCGCCAAAATAGCGGTCATCATCTTTGTGGTGCTTGCGGGGTAAAGCTTTTCGGTATTACCCTTTGAATATATAACCCTGCCCGTTTTCATATCCATAAGCAATGCCGCACCTGCATGCGAGGTATCGGGTGCTTCAAGTGACGGGTTTTCAAGATACACTCCCGTTGTATCAGGCTCGGCATATGCAGTTAAAGTTGAAACCGCCAGCATCAACGCCGCACAGACGGAAGCAAGCTTTTTTGCTTTAAACATATATTTTTCCTCCGTTTTTATTTATATACAATCAAGTGAAAACTATTCTTATTATACATTATACAAAAACTGACAAAAAAATTCAATAGAAATATAAATTATTTTCACATTTTTTAAATATTTTTTCAAAAAACTATGGAAATTTATTCGCATTATTGATATAATTAATTATGTATAATGTTATAAAATGGAGGAGTCGGGATTATCTATGAAAATATTGGTTGTTGATGACGAAAAACTGCTTGTAAAAGGCATAAAATTTAATCTTGAGCAGGAGGGGTATCAGGTAATAACCGCATTTGACGGCGAAGAGGCAGTAAGGCTTGCGCATGACGACAGCATAGATGTAATATTGCTTGATTTGATGCTCCCGAAAATAGATGGATTCACAGCTTGCCGCACGATACGGGGCTTTTCAAATGTCCCGATAATTATGCTTACGGCAAAGAGTGAGGATGTTGATAAAATTCTCGGTCTTGAATACGGTGCCGATGATTATATAACAAAGCCGTTCAATATCAGGGAAGTTGAGGCGAGAATAAAGGCAATCCTGCGACGGGTTACGCCCGAGCCAAAGGGCGACAGCGGCAAGATGATGGTATCGGGAGATATAACGCTTGACTATAATTTCAGGCGTGCAATGGTGCTTGACAGATGCGTTGAGCTGACAGGCAAGGAGTTCGACCTTCTCGAACTGTTCCTGAAAAACCCCGACAAGGTATATACTCGTGAAAACCTGCTTGATATTTTGTGGGGTATAGGCTATCCGAGCGAGGAAAGAACGATAGATGTGCATATGCGTCGTTTGAGAGAAAAGATAGAGGAAAACCCGGCAGAGCCGAGATATTTAAAGACCAAATGGGGTGTTGGCTATTATTACAAGGTGGAACAAGATTAAGGAGCTTACCGGTAAAGTTCCCATAAAGAAGTTAGCGAAAAATGTGTATAAAAAAGCACATACAATCAGATTTTCAATGATATGTGCGTATGTTGCGGTAACACTTATCACGCTGTTTTTGATGTGTGTTTATAACATAGGCGTGTTGTCGGAAAATCTGTATTCGGAAAAGGAAATGAAGCTCTATGCAAAGGCAAATATGGTGTCGCAAACGGTGTCGGCGGTATGGGATGCGAATGATGATAGAGTTATGTACCTTCGCATTGAGGATATAACCGACAGGCTCCTTGCAGGAACAAACATAAGAAGCGTTGTAACCGACAATTCCTACACTGTTTTGTATGATAACAACCGCGAGGCGAATATGACGGGCAAGGTGTTTATGCGAGAAGTTTTAAAATGTGCATTGGACGGCGAGCAGAAAACATCAACCTTTGAATCGGATAACGGAAAAACGCTGACGGTATCAGTGCCAATCGAGCTGGGCGGCGAAATTATCGGCGGAGTATATCTTGCCGAGAATGTATCGGCAATCAGCAAGAGTATAGACGCAATACGGACAAGCCTGGTGCTGTTTAGTATTTTGCTGTTGTTTATAATCATAATTATAACCGTTATGATAAGTTATGTCGTAACAAAACCGCTTGGCGAATTTATAAATGTTGCAAAGGCGGTGTCAAAAGGTGATTTCAGCCGTCGGGTGACGGTAAAGGGCTCACATGAGATGGAGCAAATGGGACAAGCGTTCAATTTTATGTGTGATGAGCTTACCGAGCTTGATGAAAAGCGTAAAAACTTTGTTTCGGATGTATCGCACGAATTAAAAACGCCGATGGCAGGCATAAAGCTTTTATGCGACAGTCTGATTGCGGCGGAGAACCCCGATATGGATACAATCCGAGAATTTTTAAATGATATGTCCGAGGAAATAGACAGATTGACAAGGCTGATAAATAAGCTGTTGACGCTCACAAAGCTCGATTCGGGTACAAATCTGAATTTGAGCAAGGTTGAGATAAATGCACTTGCAATGGGCGTTTTACATAGCCTGCAAAAGCTTGCGGACGAAAAGGATATTGCACTTTTGCCCGACCTAAAAGACGAGCCGATTATGATAAATGCCGATTATGACAAGATTTATGAATGTGTCTATAACCTTGTCGTGAACGCAATAAAATATACACCCGAGGGCGGCCATGTGGCAGTGAGGGTAAATCTCGAAGGCTCCGACTGCATTATCGAGGTCGAGGACGATGGTCCCGGTATTCCCGATAGCGAGAAGCCAAAGGTATTTGAAAGATTTTACAGACTTGATGATTCAAGGGCAAGAGATACGGGCGGAACAGGCTTGGGGCTTGCCATCACCAAAGAAGCGGTACTTCTGCATAAGGGAAGTATAGAAGTGCTTGATGCCGAGCCGAACGGAAGTATTTTCAGAATTACCGTACCGTCTTCATTATAAAAATCGGCGAGGGAAGGAGCGAACACGAATGAGCGATAAAAAGCTGATAGCCGTAGTTGTTGCGGCATTAGTGGTGATGTGTGCCGTATTAACAGGGTTGTATGTGAAATACGACAATTCAACGGAGAAAATGACTGTTGATTTATATTTCCTTAATCGTGAGGGAACGGGTATTATGTCCGAGCCGTGCAAAATTCGATATAGGAATGAAAGTGAGCTTATCCGCAATACTCTTGAAAAGCTTCGCCGAGGTCCGTCCTCACGCAAGTATGATGCCATTATGCCTCATAACACCCAAATCCACGCAATAGAGCTGTTAGGTGACGGATTTTTAACGGTGGATTTTTCCGAGGAGTTTTTAACGGAGGATTCGGCGAGAAATGTTTTAAAGACATATGCTGTTGTTAAAACACTATGCTCAACAGGTGTGGTATCGAGTGTGCGGGTTCTTGCAAACGGTGCAAGCATAAAAGACCGTGACGGTAAACCGCTTGAGTTCATTTCTGCAACGGATATAAACCTTGAAACGGAGGAATACCGAAGTGAAATGCGGGAGGTCACTCTGTATTTTGCCGATGACACGAAAAAGAAGCTGGATAGAGAAGTTCGGACTATTAAGATAACCGACCAGCAACCGATAGAGCAGTATATTATAAATGAGCTTATAAAGGGGACAAAGGTCAAAAAAATGAGTTCTGTTCTTTCTCATAAAACAGTGCTTGTATCGGTAGATGTAGAGGAAAATATATGCTATCTGAATTTTAAATCGGGATTTGCAAGCGAGAATGCAGGCGGAGCGGACCACGAAAAGCTTGTTATATACTCAATAGTCAATTCGTTGACGGAGCTTGAAAATATCGGCAGAGTACAGTTCTATATGGACGGAAAGCGAATTGATAAGTTCGGTGATATAGATATAAAAGATTACATAGAGAGAAACACATCCATAATAAAGAGCCAAGGAGAAGATGAGAAATGACGAGATTGAACATAACCATTAATTCGAGAGTATATACGGTGGTTGCCGATGAGGAGATTGAATATTTAGAACGGCTTTGCAACTATGTAAATGACAAGGTAAAGCTTGTTATAAACGAGGGTAATCATGTTATGGGTGAAAAGCCGATTGTTTTGGCGGCACTGAATATCTGCGATGAATATTTCAAGCTGCTTGATGCGTCAGCACCGCAGGAGAAATTTTCCGAGGTTATAGCAAAGAACAGACAGCTTGAGGAGGAAATCCGTGACCTCAAAAAAGACAGCGAGAGAGCCGAGGAAAAGCTTAACGAGTATAAGGAAAATGCAGAGCTTGCCGAGGGTATGTTAGGCGAGGCGGAGGAAAAGGTTAAATTCCTCGAAGGTCAGATTTCGGCACTTGAGGGCAAGATAAAAAAACAGCGTGGCGAGTTTGCGATAAGGGAACGAGAGCTTTTGGATATGCTCGAGAGCAAGTAATATGGAAAACGAAATGGAGCTGCTTGCCCCTGCAGGCGGACTAAAAGAGTTAAAGGCTGCCGTATGGTCGGGTGCGGATGCGGTGTATATAGGTGCGTCTGCATTCTCTGCCCGTTCGGGTGCGGGGAACTTCAGCGAGGACGAAATGCGTGAGGCGGTGGAGTTTGCACATAGCTATGGCGTAAATGTGCATTGTGCGATAAACACGCTGATAAAAGAGGATGAACTCGAAGCTGCCGTTAAAACGGCGGTTATGGCAAATGAATGTGGTGTAGACGCATTGATTATCCAGGATATCGGTTTAGCATCTCATATTAAAAAGCTTTTGCCGGATATGGAGCTTCACGCAAGCACGCAGATGACGGTAACATCACTTGAGGGCGTGCGGTATCTTGAGGAAAAAGGCTTTTCACGAGTAGTATTGGCACGAGAGCTGTCAAAATCCGAAATAAAGAAAATAGTTGACGGTGCGAGGGCTGAAATAGAAGTGTTTGTGCATGGTGCAATATGTATGTGCTATTCCGGGCAATGCCTGATGTCGAGCGTGCTTGGCGGCAGGAGCGGTAATCGTGGCAGATGTGCACAGCCGTGCCGTTTACCGTACGAATTGACGGAAAAGGGGAAAAGCTTGGGTAGTGCATACGCATTAAGTCCGAAAGATATGTCCCTTATCGACCATTTAAGTGAACTCAAAGAGATGGGCGTAAAATCCTTGAAAATTGAGGGCAGACTGAAAAGTGCGGAATATGTGAGTGCTGTTGTGGGAGTATATAGAAAGTATATAACAAGCCCCCACACAGTCGAAAAATGCGATAAAGAGGAATTAAAAAACGCCTTTTCCCGTTCAGGATTTACCGACGGGTATTTCACAGATAAGCTTGGCGGAGGTATGATGGCACACAAAAACCCTGCCAATAATTCGGGAAGCATTTTCACAAAGGAGGCAAAGGACAGAGCCGACGGCAGAGAGATAAAGCGGATACCCATAAGCATATATGTGTCCCTGAAACACGGAGATGTATTGCGTGCAACCGTATGCGATAATGACGGTAACTGTGCGGTATGCGAGGGTGAAATAACAGCGGAAAACGCAAAAACAAGACCGCTTGACAGAGAAAGACTGCTCGAGCAGTTTTCAAAGCTTGGGTCAACATCGTTTATTGCAGAGCATATAGAAATAGATGTTGATGAAGGAATTATTGTCCCCATAAAAGAGGTAAACAGCGTTCGCCGCCGTGTATTGGATGAGCTTTTTTTCGAGCGTGCAAAACGGGATAAAAAGCGAGCATTAAACATTCAACTTAATTTTGACAGCTTTAAGAAAAATAATGAGGTATATCTCACAGCAGAGGTCCGCACAAAAGAGCAGGGCGAAGCGGTGCTTGAATCAGGGGCTGTAAGGCGAATATATGCCCCGACTGATGTTGCGGAGCATTTATCCAAAAAATCGAGCGAGGTCGAGATTGTCACAAAAACCGCTGATATACTGACAGATGAAAATATTTCAACCAAAAGCGTATCGGTTTCATCAACGGGTGGAATATATAAGTATGGGAACAAAGCGAAATACGGTGATTACCGATTAAATATATACAATTCGCTGTCTGTTCGTGAGCTTGCAAATTTGGATTGTGTAACAATTTCCCCCGAACTGAATCTTTCGGAGGTTGCAGCTGTCACAAAGCATATAAGGGACACAGAAATTGAACTTATAGGCTACGGACATCTTCCGCTTATGATAATGAAAAACTGTCCGATAAAAGCAATGGGAAAATGCCAGAACGGCAAAAACACATACTCGTTAAGGGACAGAAAAAATATTGAATTTCCTATCGTGTGCGAAAAGGGCTGTCGTGCTGTTTTGCTCAATTCAAAACCGATTTATACAGCGGATATGATAGGAGAAATTAAAAGAACGGGAATAAATTGCATCAGGTTGAATTTCACCGTTGAAAATTCTCGTCAATGTGGTAAAATAATAAAAGAATATAATGCGGCACTGATGGGTGGAAAGGTTGATACCCCCAACGAGAACTCGTTTACAAGGGGGCATCTACGCCGAGGCGTGCTGTAAGGAGATAGACTATGTCAGAAATAATACTTGCATCGGCGTCGCCGCGACGGCGAGAGCTTTTAGAAAATATGGGGCTTGATTTTGAGGTTATCGTTTCAGAGGCTGATGAAAGCTCAATAGATAATACTGTTCCGCCTGAAATATATGTTCAACAGCTTGCTCTTTTAAAGGCGGCAACCGTTGCAAAATCAATAATCAAAAACAAGAAAGCCATTGTAATATCGGCAGATACAATCGTTGTTAGTGACGGACAAATTCTCGGCAAGCCAAAGTGCTACAGCGATGCGGAGAATATGCTAAAAAGTCTTTCAGAAAAAACGCACTCGGTCTATACGGGATTTTGCGTTATGCGGCTTTCGGACGCTTTCACTGTATGCAAAAATGTGCGTACCGATGTTACATTTAAAAAACTGACAGATGAGAAAATAAAAGGATATATAAAATCCGGCGAGTGTATGGATAAGGCAGGTTCATACGGCATACAAGGGCTTGGTGCGATGCTTGTCGAGGGCATAAACGGCGACTATTTCAATGTTGTCGGACTGCCTGTAAGCGAGCTTGCAACGGTCCTTGAGGACGATTTCGGATTTAAGCTTATATAAACTGGAGGGACACATAAATGGGATTATGGACAAAAAATGTTGCTATTGACTTGGGTACGGCAAATACCATAATATATGTAAAAGGCAGGGGAATAGTAGTAAGGGAACCGTCCGTTGTTGCGATTGACCGCTATACAGGCAAGGTAGTTGCTGCGGGAGAAGAGGCAAACAAGATGATAGGCAGAACGCCCGATAATATAATAGCAATCCGACCGATGAAAGACGGAGTTATTGCCGATTTTGATATAACACAGGCAATGATAAAGCATTTTATCCGTAAAGCGAAGGTTGTGGGCATACTAAAGCCGAGAGTGGTGGTATGTATCCCATCGGGAATTACAGAGGTTGAAAGACGGGCAGTTGAAGAGGCGGTAATCCAGGCAGGGGCGAAGGAGGTAGCACTGATTGAGGAGCCTATGGCGGCGGCAATGGGTGCGGGCTTGCCGGTAAATCGTGCAACTGGAAGTATGGTTATGGATATCGGCGGAGGAACGACAGAGGTTGCCGTAATTTCAATGGGCGGAATAGTTTCATCCCGCTCAATCCGTATTGCAGGTGATGCAATAGACGGTGCCATTGTGAACTATCTAAAAAAGAATGTTGGCATAAATATCGGCGACAAAATGGCAGAGGAAATTAAAATGGCAATCGGCTCGGCATACGAGGACGAGGAGGAGCGGGTTTTCGATGTTCGTGGCAGAGATGTAAGAACAGGTATGCCAAAAACCGTGCAAATCCGTGAGAGCCAGATTAGAGAGGCAATGAAAGAGAACATTGACGAGATGCTTGAGGCTGTTAAAATGACGCTTGAACATACTCCGCCCGAGCTTGCGGCAGATGTTATGGAGCGTGGAATAACTCTGACGGGCGGCGGTGCGTTAATAAAAGGGCTTGACAGACTTCTTGCGGAGGTTGCCAAAATCCCCGCACATATTGCCGAATATCCCCTTGACTGCGTTGCTGTCGGAACGGGCAAGGCACTTGATAACATAAAAGAACTAACAACAAAGAACAGATATATGTAAAAAGGAAGTTAAGTATAAAATGGGATT
>JAXJPK010000067.1:0-4555 GCA_036311705.1 Clostridia bacterium | reverse complement strand
GGCGGTTTTCGTCCGTTCTGCACTATTTTTTGCATCCCCCTTGGGGACTATTCAATTTCTTTAACACCCCCTATTTTTATTATATATCCCCCGGTGTTTCAAGCGTTATTTTACCTATGACAGCACCTCGAAGTTCATCAAGTACAACATTTGCGGCTCGTTCCATATCTACCTCACCACCCGAGATAACAAACCCCCTGCGTCTGCCGATTACTTCAAGCACTTCATATCCCTCAATTTCAGAAATGTCGTCTTTGATTTTATATCTTGCAGTAAGCTCATTAATATAGTTATCCCGCAAGTATTCACATAACGAATACGCCAAAAGCTCACGATTCATTATCTCATCTTTTATTGCCCCCGTGTATGCCAGCCTTTTTGCAACCTCCTGGTCCTCAAACTTTGGCGGCAATATACCGGGTGTATCCAAAAGCTCCGCATCACCTTTTATCCTCAACCACTGCTTACCTCTCGTAACACCCGGCTTATCGCCCGTTTTTGTACTTGCCTTGCCAAGCAAGCGGTTAATAAGGCTTGATTTACCAACATTTGGTATTCCTACCATCATAAGCTTTAGCGTGCGTGTTCTGCCACGCTCTGCATCTCGTTCTATTTTTTCACGGACAAGCTCCCGTGCTTCGTTTAAAACAGTGGAAATCCCCTGCCCTGTCGTACAGCTTATCGGGATTACTCTTAAGCCGTTATTCTTATACCATTCTATCCATAACTTTGTCCGAACGGGGTCTGCAAGGTCTGCCTTGTTCATAACGAGAAGTCGGGGTTTATTCTTAATTATATCGTCAAAATTTGGGTTTCTGCCCGAAAAAGGTATCCTTGCGTCCAATATTTCAACAACGACATCAATCATTTTAAGATTATCCTCTATGAGCCGTCTTGTTTTCGCCATATGTCCCGGATACCACTGTAATGTATTCTGCATAATAAATCTCCTATTTCTTTTATGTTTCCAAAAAAAGCTGTAAAAAACGCAACAAACATTTTTTACAGCTTTAATCATTATTTCAATGTTCCTATAGATTGCAAAGGCAATATTCTAAACGAGGCCTTACCCAAAACAGCCTCTTCACTAACCTCGCCGAGTCTTGACGAACGGCTGTCGGTAGAATTACCTCTGTTATCGCCCATTACAAACACGCAACCCTCTGAAACCGTAAACGGATATTCAACAAGTGAGTCGGTCGGGTATGTTTCGCCATGATAATACGGCTCTTCAAGCTCCTTATCATCTACATACACCTTTCCGTCACGAAGGTCAACAGTCTGCCCTTCTGTTGCTATAACACGCTTTACATAATGCACTTTTTTGCATTCTCGCGGGAGTGAAAAGCTCTCCTTAACCTTTGATACCCAGGATAATTCGTCTTTGCCCTCTGCTTTTGCCAAAGCTGCATAATACTCGTTTCTATTATTATAATTTGAATCAAGAATGATTATATCACCCTGTTTGGGGTCATAACCAAGCTTCGTGACAATCAGTCTGTCCTTATGCTCTAATGTAGGGAACATACTCTTGCCGTCTACTTTTACTATATCAAACAAAAAGGATTTTATTAAAAATGCAATAATTATTGCTATAACAATGGAATATATCCATTCAAAAATCTCTTTTCCTATGCTTTTCATCTTATTATCCGCCATTTTAATTCTGCCTCCTGACAAAAAAAGAGCATCACTGCTCCTCCTAAATCAAATATGAACTAAAAGGAACTGCCACAGGCGGCGAAGCAATTCGCCGCCATAGCATTATAACTTTCAAGTTATATCTTTTCCTTAACCTTTGCAGCCTTACCAACTCTGTCACGAAGATAGAATAGCTTAGCACGACGAACTTTACCGTGTCTAACGACCTCAATCTTCTCAACATTCGGTGAGTTTACCGGCCATGTCTTTTCAACGCCAACACCGTAAGAAACTCTTCTTGCAGTGAAAGTCTTGCCGATACCGCCGCCCTGAATTTTGATAATTGTTCCCTCGAACATCTGAGTTCTTGTTCTTGAACCCTCGACGATTTTCTGATATACCTTTACAGTATCGCCGACCTTAATCTCGGGAAGGTCTGTTCTAATCTGGTCTTTTGTGATTGAATCAAGAATTGCTTTTGTGTTCATGATAGAATCCTCCTTTATTTTCTGAGACATTCGTGCCGACCAAAGGCAGAGGACTGTCCGTAATACCAAGTAATTATATCACATTACAAGCCATATTGCAAGCTTTTTTTTACATTAAACCCACAAATTTTGACACTCTCTTGCAAGGCTTTGTTGTACACCTTCACTAATATGCAGATTATACATGGTATAAAAGCTCTGTATATGTCGGGAACGGCCAGAAATCTTTTCCTACCATACCCTCAAGCGTGTCTGCCGTCAGCCGCAACGCTTCCATAGCAGGTATAACCGACTCCTTATAATACATACCCACGCCATACTCATCAACATCAGGAACTTCCGTCAAGCTTTCAAGCGCGTTAATTCTGTCCATTAGCTCCTCTGTCAGAGCGGTCAGCGTCCTGACTGTCGCAAGCTCGTTTGGTGCATCAATGCCTATTGACTTCTTAACAGCAACACCGTCAGCAACAGTTTTTGTATATTCCAAGCAAGCAGGCAGGATTTCCTGTTTTGCCATTTCAAGCATTGTCATCATCTCAAAATGAAGAGTCTTGTTATACTCCTGCATCATAATTTCGGCTCTGGTTTCAACTTCTACTCTTGAAAATACGCCCTGTGCTTCAAACATTTTAATAGATTTTTCCGATTTAAAATACGGCAGAGCATCAGGTGTTGTTCTAAGGTTTGGCAAGCCTCTCTTTTGGGCCTCACTAACCCACTCGTCACTGTAACCGTTACCATTGAATATGATGCGATGATGAGCTTTGAATGTCTTTATTGCAAGATTTAGTGCGTCCTTTTCTATATCCGCACTTCCCTCAAGCTCCTCAGCAAATTCCGTAAGAACCTGTGCAACAATAGTATTCAAAACAATGTTAATTCCGCCGATTGACTGTCTTGAACCGGGGCCTCTGAATTCAAAACGATTGCCTGTGAACGCAAACGGAGAAGTTCTGTTTCTGTCGGTTGTATCTTTTTCTATATCAGGCAATGCCTCTACGCCCGTTTCGATAAGCTTTCCCGACTCATATTTAACACCTTTTCCGCTTATAAGTTGTTCCACAACATATGTAAGTCTATCTCCCAAATACATTGAAACAATCGCTGGCGGTGCTTCGTGAGCACCAAGTCTGTGGTCATTTCCTGCCGTTGCAACGGAAACTCGAAGCAGGTCACTGTATTCGTCAACAGCCTTAATTACCGCCGCAAAGAATAGAAGGAACTGCACATTCTCCTCCGGTTTTTTGCCGGGCTTTAGCAACAGCTCTCCGTCGGATGTACCTATCGACCAGTTATTATGTTTTCCCGAGCCGTTTATTCCCTCATATGGTTTTTCGTGCAGCAAGCAGTACAAGTCGTGATGATTTGCAACCTTTTTTAGTACCTCCATAGTCAGCTGATTATGGTCAGACGCAATATTTGCAGTTGAGAAAACAGGTGCAATCTCGTGCTGTGCAGGTGCAGCCTCGTTATGCTTTGTTTTTGAGAACACTCCGAGTTTCCAAAGCTCCTCGTCAACCTCTTTCATAAAAGCTGCAACTCTCTCTTTAAGCTGACCAAAATAATGGTCATCCATTTCCTGACCCTTTGCAGGTTTTGCTCCGAAAAGAGTTCTGCCGGTAAGTAATAAATCTTTTCTCTGATTTCTTAATTTCTTATCAACAAGGAAGTATTCCTGCTCTGCTCCAACATATGGGATTACTCTTGCGGGAGTTTTTCCAAACAGCTTCAAAACTCGTCTGCCTGCCTTATCTATAGCGGCCTCTGAACGCAAAAGCGGTGTCTTTTTGTCTAATACCTCACCAGTATATGATATAAATGACGTAGGAATATAAAGTGATGTATCCTTTATAAATGCAAACGAAGTCGGGTCCCATGCCGTATATCCCCGTGCTTCAAAAGTCGCACGGAGTCCGCCTGACGGGAACGATGACGCATCAGGCTCACCCATAACAAGCTCTTTTGCAGAAAACTCCATTATAACTGTTCTATCCGATGTCGGTTGGATAAATGAATCGTGTTTTTCGGCTGTAAGTCCTGTCATTGGCTGAAACCAATGTGTGTAGTGAGTGCAGCCCTTCTCAATTGCCCACTCTTTCATTGCCTTTGCAACAACCTCAGCTACTCCGTAATCAAGCTTTGAACCCTCATTAATGGTTTTAATTAATGCTTCATATGTGTCTTTTGGCAATCTCTCTCTCATTGTTGGGAGATTAAAGACCCTTTCACCAAAAATAGCTGTTACATCGCCATCTTTCATCATGTTGAATATACCTCCTAAAAACAACACTCATTATTAACAAAAAAGGGTATTTTATATGATTTGTATATAAAATGCCCTTTCAATAATTCAATCTTACACAGAATAATTATACCACTTTTTCAAAAAATGTCAATATATAAAACCATAAAATGACCTATTTTTT
>JAXJPK010000066.1:0-6207 GCA_036311705.1 Clostridia bacterium | reverse complement strand
TTGCAAGAACTCACACTCTGTTCATTTTTCAATGTGCATCTATCTGTCTGCCTTTTTCGCTGACAGCTATATTAGTTTACCACATCATTCTCCCTTTGTCAACACTTTTTATGAAAAAAAATTTTTACTGTGCATTTAGTATGCTTTTTATGCCTCTTTTACCCTTTTCTATTGGTCTTTTTCGACAAAATCAAGAACAGGTATGTAAAAAGGAAAGGGGCAAAAGAAATATGAGATAAAACACCCATACGCTTTTGCACCCTTTCAGATGAACTTATTTCATCTTGCTTTCATAATCCTCAATCATTTTCTTAACCATCTGACCTCCAACAGAGCCTGCCTGCTTTGCGGTTATATCTCCGTTGTAATTCTTTTCAAGGTCAACGCCCATTTCACGAGCGGCTTCCATCTTAAACTGCTCCATAGCAGCCTTTGTTGATTTCTTTGCCATTTTAAATCTCCTCCTAAATCATATGACGGGAATTTCTTTTCCCAATCATATTTTTCTCCATAGGAGATATAATATTCACGACACATTTTGGCAAATCAATTCATCACAATTTCATTGGAAATCATTTTTTTGCATCGCTCTTTCAAAAGCGGGTATTTATCCAATCCCTCATCTGAAATAGTCTTAGCGGCTTCTTGGGACAGCTTCAATAAATCTCTATCCTCGAAAAGATTTGCTATTTTCATTTCCGGCAACCCATGCTGACGAGTGCCAAAGAAATCGCCCGGTCCGCGAAGCTTCAAATCCTGCTCACTTATATAGAAACCGTCATTTGACGCACACATTATATCCATTCTCTTTTTCGTTATTTCATTATCGGCATCACTTATCAACACGCAATACGCCTGGTCGCCGCCTCTGCCGACACGACCTCGCAGCTGATGCAGCTGTGACAAGCCGAAACGCTCTGCATTTTCAACAATCATCATATTTGCGTTCGGTACATTCACGCCTACCTCGATAACTGTCGTGGAAACAAGCATTTTAATTTCGCCCGACACAAACTCCGCCATAACAGATTCCTTTTCGCTCTGCTTCATCTTGCCGTGCATAAGCCCGATTTTGATATGCGGATACGCCGCTTTCAGTTTTTCCGCCAACTCCTCTGCGTTTTCCAAATCGCTTTTTTCCGTTTCCGAAACAAGCGGGCATACAACATACACCTGCATACCGTCTGCAATATTCTTTTCCGCAAAATCATAAATGCGTTTCTTCAAATTAATACCTGCGGAATATGTCTTTACTGATTTCCTGCCCGGAGGGAGTTCATTAATGATAGAAACCTCCAAATCGCCGTATAGAATTAATGCAAGCGTTCTCGGAATAGGTGTAGCCGACATAATAAGCATATGCGGATTTTCGCCTTTTGCCATAAGCCGAGCCCTTTGCTCAACTCCAAATCTATGCTGTTCGTCCGCAACAACAAAGCCGAGCTTATTAAATTCTACGCTACCGCAAATCAACGCATGAGTACCGATTACTACCTGTGCTTCGCCCGATAATACGGCAGAGAGCGTCTCCCTTTTCTCTTTTGCACGCATACTGCCCGTCAAAAGTACGGTTTTAATGCCGAATTTTTCAAATAAATTTTTAAAATATATCCAATGTTGCTCGGCAAGTATTTCTGTGGGAGCCATCATAGCGGCTTGGTAACCGTTTTTCACTGCCATATATATGGCCGCCGCCGCAACGGCTGTTTTACCTGAACCAACATCGCCCTGCACCAATCTATTCATCTGCCTGCCCGACATACAATCGCGGCAAATTTCGTTAATTGTACGCTTTTGTGCATTTGTAAGCTCAAATCCCATACTGTCAGTTAATTCTCTCACGCATTTAGCATCATTAAATTTATAGCCCGAATTAATCGTGTTCTTTTCCCTACGCTCCCTCAAAGCAAGCTGTAAAATGAGCAGTTCCTCAAACACAAACCTACTCCGAGCAATATTATAGCTTTCAAAATCTGAAGGGAAATGAATGTTTCGCATTGCAAAATTAATTTCAGCAATCATATACTTGTTCCGTATGCTTTCGGGCAAGTATTCGGTTAGCGTACCAGCTTCTGATAGTGCCGCCTCCATTGTACTTTGCACAACCTTTTGCGATAAATTCGCCGTCAGTGGATATATTGGTACGATTTTACCCGTAAACCGTTCGTTGCCGTACGGTTCATACATAGGTGCGGTCATCTGTATTCTGCCTTGCTTATTTTTCGTCACATTCCCGAAAAATACATATTTCCCGCCGTTTTTGAAATTATTTTTGATATATTTGTTATTATACCAAACGAGATTCATCATACCCGAATTGTCAAAGACGAGCATTGATGTAATGAGCATATTTCGCCTTACATATCTATCCTGCGGCTCCTGATACACCGACGCACATATGCAAACCGTTTCACCCTCGACGCACTTGTCAATGGGCTTTATAACGCTCCTGTCCTCATGAGCTCGAGGGAAGAAATACAGCAGGTCGCCAACGGTCTTTATTCCTTTTTTACTAAAGAGCTCCGCACGCTTTTTGCCAACACCCTTGAGATATTGTATCGGCTTTTCAAGTCCCATAAAACTACCTCTTATTTAACGCTGTTTATGTGAACATTAACTTCACGAATTGTTATTCCCGTTCCTATATACGCATCTTTAACATTTTCGGAAACCTCCGATTTTAAGCAGTTCACATCCGCACCGTATTTACATGCTACATAGACATCAATCACAACTCCGCTTGATGTTTTTCTGATGTACGCACCTGCGGTATCACTCCTGCCCGAAACGAGGCGTGCGGCCTCGTCCTTTTTCGTTCTCTCGGTCATTTCCGCAACGCCATTGGATTTTTCGGCAGCAAATGATGCAATCTGCATAACAGCCCTATCCGATATTGTTACAATGCCCTCGGGATGGTTATTAGTCCCCATAAAGACCTCGCCTCCTGTCATTTATCGTCGGGTTTTGCTATACCCGTTATATCTCTCGCACGCATAACCTCTTTGCGACGCTCCGCCGCATATTGAGTATAGTATCTGTGAGTTACTTCTATATTCTTATGCCCCATAAGCTCGGCAACCATTTTTATGTCTATTCCGTCTGCAATCAGGTTACAGGCGAATGTTCGCCGAAGAGCGTGAGGGTGCATTTTTTCGGGGTCGGTTATTCCTGCGGCACGGCAATAGTTTTTTAGATTTTTCTCTACCGTTTGCGGCAGTATCCGCTTGCCATTTCTACTTATAAATAATGGGTCGGTGTCTTTCGCCTCATCATCTCCGAGCCGTTGCTCAACATATTTGAGCATCTCGTTTTCGACTTGAATGGGCATAAACACCTCCTGACGGTCACCGCCCTTGCGTGTTACGATGAACGATGAGGACTCAAAATCTACATCTGTTATATTCAAATTCACAAGCTCCGACACACGACAGCCCGTGCCGAGATATGCCGTAAACAGTGCTATATCACGCTGTTTTCTATTCAAATACGAGGCTCTCGACCGCCCCTCAAAATAATTCTCGCCATTATACAAAACATCTATAAGCTTTACCGTATCTCCTGCGGTTAGCGGTCGTTTCATTTTTTGGTGTGTCTTTTTAAAATCAAGCTTGTCGGTTACATTATGGTCGATATAATCATTCTTATACAGATACATAAAAAGTCCCCGTATTCCCGAAAGCTTGCGGTTTATTCCGTACTCGTTATTAGTTCTCGTCCGCTTTATAACCCTGCCCGATGCACTTATATACTCCGTTTCGTATTCCTTTAGATATGCCTTAAATCCGTTAAGGTCACGCAAGGTTACCTCATTTAGCATATCGGGCGTTATGTCCTCAGGTGTTAAATTACCTCTAAATTTAAATTTCAATAGATACTCAAAAAATGTCTTTATGTCTATGCTATATCCAATCTGGGTATTGACGCTCTCGCCGTCATAAGCTACCTCAATATAATCGAACACATAATCGGGCAGTTTTGTCAAAATCTTTGTCAAATCAACATACTTGCTCATTTTCTTTTCTGCCTCATTTCCTTTGCACGCTTCACAAGATACGCTCGTGTGTTAAGCTCGGGGCGAATTATTACCTCATCGAGCAACGCTTTTAAGGTGTCGCCTATCTCCTTGCCCTGTCGATAGCCTATTTCCATCAAATCCCGTCCGTTTAATACAAGGTCGGTTACTCTGTAGGGCTGATTTTTCGCCAACACCTCACGATAGATTTCAAGGCCGCCGTCGATACGCTTTAGCTTCTCGGGCAAAAGCTCGGGGTTTTTCGCCGCATTATCGGCTTTTTGCAATGTCAGAAGCTTTTCAAACAAATCCGCACCTGTCTTTGACATCATTCGTTTTACCGCACCAAAGCTTGGCTCGACTCTGTAATCGTGATTTTCGACAAGCAGAGCAATATCACGAATGGAGTTTGAATCCATGTGCAGTCTGTGCAGAACATCAACCGTTATTCTGCGGCTTTCACGATGATGCCCGTAGAAGTGAATTATTCCGTTTGAATCAACAGACGAGCAGCAGGGCTTTCCCGTATCGTGCAATAATGCCGCCCATCGCAAAATCAAGTCCGGCGGCGTGTTTTTAATCGTTTGCATTATATGCTCGCCAACATCATATATGTGGAATTTGTTCCTCTGCTTCTCCCCGAAGCATCGTTCAAGTTCGGGCAAGATAAATTTCAATAAACCGAGCCTGTGCAAATCACGAACACCGTCAGGATTATCTGAAAGCAGAATCTTGTTAAGCTCGTCAAGAATTCGTTCCTTGCTGACTTTCTTTATCAGTACAGCGTATTTCCTTATTGCAAGCTCCGTCCTTTCCTCTATTTCAAAGCCGAGCTGTGCCTTAAACCGTACCGCACGGAGCATTCTTAACGCATCCTCTTTGAATCTGTCCTCGGGCTTTCCGACGCATCTTATTATGTGCTTTCTGATATCACGCCTGCCGCAGAAAAAATCCACAAGTCCGCTTTCGGGATTATACATCATCGCATTGATTGTGAAATCACGGCGTAGACAGTCTATCCGCTTGTCTTTGACATACTCAATCTCGGACGGGTGGCGGTTATCACTATACGCACCGTCCTTGCGGAATGTGGTGATTTCATAGCCCTCACCGTTTTCTATTACGGTCACTGTTCCGTGCTTTATACCCGTGTCAATCGTTTTTCTAAACAGTTTTTTTACATCGTCAGGCTTGGCATCTGTTGCAATATCATAATCGTTCGGCATTTTATTCATTATTAGGTCACGCACCGCACCGCCTGCAACATATGAACGAAATCCCGCATTGTTAAGCCGTTCTAATATGCTTTTTGCACCGTCCGAAATAGTGATATCCATACTTTCGCCCCCTTTCCGACTCAAAATTCCCATACTATTGTAATTTTATCACAAAATCCGTTTGCGGTCAACACATAAAAGATAAATAATAGCATTGACTTAATAATATTTTAGTGATATAATTTATCTGTTGTTTAATTATTTCAAAGAAAGGTCTTGAATAAAATGAGTGAATACTATAAGATGACAATTGCGGGTGTCGAGAGAGAGCTACCTATGTGTGCAATAAATGATAAGCTTGATATTGCAGGATTTATTATGTTCTCTGATGTCGAAATAACAGTCGCATCAGCAAAAGAGCTTTTGAAAAAAGCACCTGAATTTGATGTTATCCTAACAGCCGAATCAAAGGGAATTCCCCTTGCATACGAAATGGCAAGACAGTCGGGCAAGCAGTATGTGGTAGCAAGAAAATCAGTTAAGCTATATATGAAAAATCCCATATCCGTTTCGGTTAATTCTATTACTACAGCAAATCAGCAGACGCTGTATCTTTCCGAGTCTGATGTTGAAAATCTAAAGGGCAAAAAGGTGCTTATAACAGATGATGTAATAAGTACGGGTGAGTCACTTGCTTCACTTGAGGAATTGTGCAGTCAAGCAGGCGGTGAAATCTGCGGAAAGGCGGCAGTTCTCGCCGAGGGCGATGCCGCAGACAGAGATGATATTTTCTTCCTTGAAAAGCTGCCGTTGTTTTTTAAATAAAAGTACATAAAGAGGCAGGAGCGAGTATTCGTTCCTGCCTTTTTATGTTTGGCTTTGGTTAACCCGACGGCGTATGTTGATACGCCGAGTGGCGATTTTCGTTCGTTACTTCCGCTTTTATAAAATGGGATAGGAAAAATGCCCTGTAACGGA
>JAXJPK010000065.1:0-10260 GCA_036311705.1 Clostridia bacterium | reverse complement strand
TTGCAAGAACTCACACTCTGTTCATTTTTCAATGTGCATCTATCTGTCTGCCTTTTTCGCTGACAGCTATATTAGTTTACCACATCATTCTCCCTTTGTCAACACTTTTTATGAAAAAATTTTTTTACTGTGCATTTAGTATGCTTTTTATGCCTCCTTTACCCTTTTCTATTGGGCTTTTTCGACAAAAGATTTGCGGTTGCACAAAAAAAGAGGAAGCTTTTCGACTTCCTCTTGTGTTTTATATTCCAACCAACTTGGAAATAGCATTTCGCAATCCAGCAGTTGCAGAGCCGGGATAACTTATTATCATCAAATCGTCAAATTGACACACTTCATTATAGAACTTAACAAGATTAAATTCACCATGATCACTTTGTGCATTAAATCCGTTCCACTGACGAGGGTCAATTATATAAACTTCCTCATAGTTATTAACCGCCCATGTCGCAAAAGCATTACCAAATGATTCTTTAATTATTACAAGTTTCTCGCCATTCTTAACATCTGTTGTGTATTTTATAAGCGGCATATCACCACCGATAAATGTTGTGTATTTATCATCATTAAGTGCGATTACCTCGCTGTCACGCCATTTGTTTTTCATATACATATCAAGATACACGCCGCCTGAATATTTTACAATCGGCATAAATCTCTCCATGGTTTCCTTGTTAGATGTCAATGCACTTTCGCCCGGTGTACCTGACAGGCTGTACATCCAAGAGCCCACAAAGCCCTCAACATTTTTTTGCGGAAATTCACTCAAGTCGGCAACATCATTGCCCTTTTGTTTCATAAATGCCTTATATGCGTAATATGCTCCTCGTTGCGTCCAGTGGTGGTCTGTTGTAAAATACAAATGTTCATCCGCATGAGGCCACATCTCTTTTACTACATTGACGGGAATTACGGATTCATCAAGATTTTTATAAATCTTTCTTATGCCCGAAATTTGGTCTGTATATAATTCCTGCGGGCCGTAAAATTCCGCCATTGTCGGAATGACAGCATTATACACTTGCACACTCGGTAACGCCGCTGCGACCGAATTTACCACTTTTGCATAGCTCGTGCAATTATCATCGGGATAATACAAAAGCTCCATCGCGGCTTCGTTATTAACCACATATACACCATTATATTTTTCAACCGAGCCGCTCATTCTATGTGAATCGTCTATATATGTATCCTCTAACAAATCCCGATGCGGTCGTTCAACAAATTTAAATTC
Organism: Clostridia bacterium; assembly: GCA_036311705.1. GTDB lineage: Bacteria > Bacillota > Clostridia > UBA1381 > UBA1381 > Ornithomonoglobus. Next base: position 9,026 of record JAXJPK010000065.1, on the reverse strand, counting down.
ACCCTTAAAATCAAATTCAGCTCGTTCAAAATGGTCAAACATTTCCGACGGCATAAACATAACTCCGTTGCGTACCATTGCAGGCAATTTGAACTCATATGTTTTTCCGCCTGTTACAAGGGTATTCTTGTCGCCATACATCTCTGTTGTGTCTTTCTCGCCTATTATTGAGAGCGTCTTTGATTTTCTGTCCCAATTAAATGAATATCCAAACGAAGAGAGTAACTCCTCTGCCGGCAGATACACCACAGAATCGCAAATATACGGCTCATTCTCAAAAGTATATTGTTCATCATCAATATAATAAGTCAGTTCACTGCCCGTAATATGAATTTTCGTGTTCTTTCCATTAACAATACATACAATCAGTATGACAAGTGCTACTACTGCTGCAAGCACAATTCCAAACATTACTTTCGCTTTAATATGGTTTCTGTGTGTTTTTCTTTTCATTTGATTCTTCCTTTTTTACTTATCTACCCTGTTTCTTTCTGTTCCATTTATAAAAGCATCAATATTCTTCGCAATTTCTTCTATGCATCGCATTCGAGCCTCATATGCTCCCCATGCCATATGCGGAGTCAATATTACATTATCGTAATCTTTAATACTTAAATACGGTGAATTGCTAATTAACGGCTCACTGCTGTAAACATCTACACCAAGCCCGCCAATCCCGTTATTCCGAACTGCACAAACAAGTGCATTTTCATCGACAACCGCACCTCTGGCAACATTTATAAATATAGCCGTATTTTTCATGTTTGCAATTCGCTCGGCGTTAATCAGCTCCCGTGTTTTATCGGTTAGAGGAATATGAACCGAAATTATGTCGGACTCCTCACATAGCTCGTCTATGGAAACACAGTTGTATCGTTCATCGGGGTTTCTTTTATATACCAAGATGCGGCACCCGAACGCCTCTGCCAATTCCGCCACCCGTTTTCCTATAGCTCCCAACCCGACAACTCCCCATGTCATATTTTTCATCTCACTAAATGACGGGGTTACTTTATTCGGTATTCCGCTATTTGTATATTCGCCGGATTTCACATACTTATCAAACGCAGCAAGGTTGTTCACTAAAGACAACGCCATAGCAAGTGTTACTTGTGCAACCGAATCGGTAGAATACCCTTTTACATTGCACACAGCTATGCCCCGTTTTTTACAATAACCTATATCTATATTATCAAACCCTGTCGCTGTTACACAGATCAGTTTGAGCCGTCTGGCACCCGACAAATTTATCTCGCTGAGCTTTATCTTGTTAACAATTACGATATCGGCATCGCTTATTCTCTCCCGAACTTGTGAATCTTCTGTTTTCTCAAACATAGACACACTACCGAACTTTTCAAGCAGCAAAAACTCCAAATCTCCTCCAAGCGTGGAAGTGTCAAGCATTACTATTTTTAGATCATTCATATTTTCACCCACAAATAAAGACAAAAGCAGGCGAACCAGTGTCCGCCTGTAATCCTTTATACTAATGCCGCCATTTTATCCCAAAGTTCAGGAAAAGTTTTCTTGGCATTAATCGGTCGAAGTTCTTTATCTACTATGCCATGTTTTGTCCGTCCCTCCGACATTTTCGTCATATCGGGAAGTCTATATACTTCGTAGACAAACTCCATTCGAGCCACAGTTAATTTATCGAGTCTGCATTTTATAAGGGCTTCGTCCTCATATTTCAAGCCGTATAGATATTTGCACTGTGTTTCCGTTAATGGCAATAAAAATCCCATTTTCTCAAGTTCCGAATAAGAATATCCTATTTTCTTGACAAAATCTGTCCTTGCTTGCTCAAACCAGGGATAATATCTCGAATGATGGACAATTCCCATCATATCGGTTTCAGCATATCTTACAACAAGTCTTGTTTCGCTCGTATATGACATTTTGACGCCTCGTTTTTATATAGTAAGCTTATCAACAAGATTGAGCAAATGCTGCGGAATTGTTTTTTCCATATCAAGACCTTCGTTTATATCAACATCTGTTATCTCGCCATTTTTCATACAAACAATTCTGTTAGCCTTGCCCTCAAGGAGAAGCTCGACGCACTTTGCACCCATACAGCTTGCGATTACTCTGTCACGAACTGTCGGCGAACCGCCTCTCTGAACATGACCAAGGATTGTTGCTCTCGACTCGATACCTGTTGCGGCCTCGATTTCTCTTGCCATATCAATAACACCGCCAACGCCTTCTGCTACGATTACAATAGCGTGTTTTTTGCCTCTTGATTTAGCCTCAAGAATAGGACGAAGTACATCCTCATCAAAGCTATATTCTTTCTCTGGTATCAGAATTACATCTGCACCGCATGCAATACCTGCCTCAATCGCAATATATCCTGCCGCACGACCCATTACCTCGATTACAGAGCATCTCTCATGGCTCATTGATGTATCTCTGATTTTATCAATAGCGTCTTTTACTGTATTTAAGCAAGTATCGTATCCAACTGTATATTCCGTACAGCTTATGTCATTATCAATAGTTCCCGGCATTGCGATCGTGGGTACGCCTGAATTTGAAAGGTCTCTCGCTCCTCTGAATGAACCGTCACCGCCTATAACTACCAATCCGTCAAGACCAAACACACGAGCAGTTTGACACGCTCTCTCTACTCCTTCTTTAGTCTTAAACTCCAAGCATCTCGCAGTCATAAGGCTTGTTCCGCCCTTTTGAAGAATATCCGACACAGACCTTGCCTGCAATTCCTCAATCTCGCCGTTAATAAGACCGTTATAGCCTCTTTTAACACCGCAAACCTTGACACCGTAGTACGCACCCGTTCTAACAACCGCACGAATAGCTGCGTTCATTCCCGGGGCATCTCCTCCGCTGGTCAAAACGCCGATTTTTTTTATTTTTCTGTTTTCTATATCTCCCATGTCGTTCCCTCCCGACTTTTTATTTTTAAATTCAGACTTCAGAATCAAAAATGATTTCCTGTGCCGTTTCTATTTCGGTTTTCGGTACAAGTATTTCAAATACCGTCCCCGTTTCGAAATCATCCTCACCTGCTGCCTTAAGCATAGTCATGATTTGCTTTTGTTCAAGAACCGTTAAAATCTTGTCAATCTTTTCTCTGTCTTGCGACATATAAACAACTGTCCACATAACACTCTCCGACGCATCAATCGCACTAATCAGCGTCCAAACCATCTTTCTTTATTGTTCAAGCGACTGAACTTATTTCCATACTATATTATGATACAACATTTTATTATAAATTGCAAGCATAAATTAATATGATATTGCCAAAAATACAGTCGCATATTTTGTCAAAATTAACAAAAATTTCAAAAATACGCAATTAATCCTTATATGCCACATTCCCGTCACCGAACTCAAGCTCAAGCTCCTTTATTCCATACGCCGAGCCGTTAAAATATAAGCTTTCGGGGACTCTGACTACTCTTTTGGTGTCCATAAAGAACAGTCTAACCTCAATATTCCCCGAGAAAGGCGCTAATGCACTGCGAACTCTTTCAAATGTATCGTCATATTCAGATTCAAGACGAATATAAAGAACTCGTTCTTTTTTTTCGGTTTTAAGTACTTCTTCGAGTGGTTCTGCACTGTTTAACAACAGCTTTGGTTCTTCATCCTCACGAATACTCAAAGTACCCTTCGCAAGAATAACCGCTCCTTCTGTTAATAACGAAGAATATTTTGCAAGGACTTTTGGGAAAACTATAGCCTCAATTGCACCAAAGGAATCCTCAAGACTTAGAAAAGCCATTTGTGACTTGCTCCTTGTTATTTTATTCTTGCGGCTTTCAATTATGCAGCCAAGAACAATACTGTCCCCATCCTTTAAACCGTCGTTTGTATTGACATACTCTCCGTTCTCATTTTTTGTCACGCTTTCATTAACCTGTGCGGTATTATTCGGAGCAATACGCTTTATTCCCTTTTCATACTCCTCCATAGGATGCCCCGAGAAATAGATGCCCGTTGACTGTTTTTCAAGACGCAATAATTCACGCTTATCAAACTCGGGAATATTCGGCAGTTCAAGCTCCTCTGCCTCATCAGCCTCATCAAACAAGGACATCTGTCCTGCAATATTACTTCTGTGCCTGTCTGCCGCACCCTGCATTGCCGCTTCATAAATCTGCATCAGTTGTGAACGGAAAACATTCATAGAATCAAACGCACCGCAATAAATCAGCCCCTCAACAGCTCTTTTATTTATATCAGCGTTCGTCATACGCTCAACAAAATCGGAAAAGTTTTTAAATGCACCGTTTGCATCACGCTCTGCAAGCAACGACTCTATAAACGGTCTGCCAACATTTTTAACTGCCGCAAGTCCAAATCTTATTTTTCCGCCCTCAACGGTAAAGCCCATACGGCTCTTGTTAACATCGGGCGGCAGCCTGTCTATATTCATTTCTTTGCAGTTCATTATATAATGGTTTATCTTATCCGCATCATCAATCGTTGAAATCAACGCTGCCATATATTCAACAGGATAGAATGTTTTCAGATATGCCGTCTGATATGTTATAAACGCATATGCCGCAGCGTGCGATTTGTTAAACGCATAATTTGCAAAATCATTTATTTCATCAAATATAGATATTGCCGTATCCTCATCAATACCCATATTTATACAGCCCGGGATACCGTCCTCCTCGGAGCCGTATATAAAATTCTGCCGTTCAATTTTCATTTGGTTGGCTTTTTTCTTTGATATTGTTCGGCGTAGCTGATCAGCTTTGCCAAGCGAATATCCCGCCAAAGAACGCACTATTTCAAGCACCTGCTCCTGATACACCATACAGCCGTATGTTACATCAAGAATAGGCTCAAGCTTAGGATGCTTATATACAACATCACCCGGATTTCGCTTATTGTGAATATATCTTGGTATCTGGTCCATTGGGCCCGGGCGGTACAGGGCAATTCCGGCTATGACATCTTCGAGAGTATCAGGACGAAGCTCGGTCATAAACGACTGCATTCCCGCACTTTCCATCTGGAACACGCCATCGGTGTTGCCCGATGATATTAAATCAAATACTTCCCTTTCGTTATAGCCTATATCATTAAGATTAACTCTTATTCCTCGGTTTGCCTCGATAATATCCAACGCACTTTCAATAACGGTCAGATTTCGCAAGCCCAAAAAATCCATCTTTAGCAACCCAAGGCTTTCCACCGTATCTTTCGGGAACTGTGTTGTTATAAAATTATCCTTATTTAGCGTCAAAGGAACATAGTTCACAATCGGCTCACCTGTTATAACGACACCTGCCGCATGAGTTGATGCGTGGCGTGGCAACCCTTCAAGTGTGCGAGATGTATCAATAAGCCGCTTTATTGTTGCATCACTGTCATACAACGCTTTAAGTTCAGGCACCGTTTCAAGGGCACCGTCAATGGTCGCATTCAAATCTCTCGGTATAAGCTTTGCAACCCTGTCTGCATCTGCATAAGGTACGCCCAGAGCTCGTCCCACATCTCTTATTGCAAGCCTTGCTTTCATTGTTCCGAATGTAACAATCTGTGCCACATTGTCCGCACCGTACTTTGAAACTACATATTCTATAATCTTTTGCCGTCCCTCAGGTGCAAAGTCTATATCAATATCGGGCATACTTACTCGTTCGGGATTTAAAAACCGCTCAAAAATCAAGTTGTACTTTATCGGGTCAATACTCGTTATTCCAAGAGTGTATGAAACGATACTTCCTGCCGCAGAGCCTCTGCCAGGCCCTACCGCAACGCCGTTCTCTCTTGCAAATCTTATAAAGTCACTTACTATCAAAAAATAGTCGGTAAATCCCATTCTGTTTATAACGCCCAGTTCATAATCAAGGCGTTCTGTCAGTTCATCTGTTACGGTTTCATAATGCTCATTTAATCCTTTTTTGCAAAGTTCTGTCAAATACTCAAAAGGTTCTCTGCCTTTTGGGACATCAAATTTAGGCAGATGTCGGGTAGAGAAATCAAAGTCCATTTCACACCGTTTTGCTATTTTTTCGGTATTATCCAAAGCTTCGGGAATAAATGCAAACAGCTCACGCATTTCCTCCTCGGATTTAACATAAAATTCCTCGGTTTCAAATCTCATTCTGTCCGTGTCATCGACTGTTTTTTCCATTTGGATACACATCAAAACATCTTGGCAAAACGCATCCTGCTTTGTAAGATAGTGTATATCATTCGTTGCAACAACCCCAACACCTATCTCTTTTGCAAGCGAAATCAGCTCGGGCATTACTTTTTTCTGCTCGGGCAAGCCGTGATCTTGAATTTCGATAAAATAATTATCCTTACCAAATATCTCTATATGCTCCAACGCCGCTTTTTTCGCATTCTCTCTTTCACCGTTCAGCAAAAGCTTCGGCACTTCGCCCGCTATGCAGGCACTCAAAGCAATAAGCCCCTCACTGTGCTCACGCAATATTTCCTTGTCTATTCTCGGTCTGTAATAATAACCTTCTATACAACCCATACTTACAAGATATATAAGGTTTTTATATCCGACTTCATTTTCGGCAAGCAGAATAAGATGCGAATACTTATTATCCACTCCATAGACCTTTGAAAATCTTGATTGGGGTGCTACATATACTTCACAGCCTATAATCGGTTTTATTCCGTTTGCCTTGCACTCGCGATAAAAATCCACAACACCGTACATAGTGCCGTGATCTGTTATTGCACAGCTATCCATACCAAGCTCCGCAACACGCTTAACAAGCTTCTTTATGCTCGCCTCGCCGTCTAAAAGGCTGTATTCAGTATGAGTATGAAGATGACAAAACGCCATACAATCAATCCTTTCCTATAGAGTCCGCATATTCGACAATCCTGTTTAATCTATGATTAACGCCTGACTTACCGATACCGTGACTCGTCATTTTGCCGAGTGCCTCAAGGCTTAAATCAGGGTTTTTTAATCGCAGCTCACCGATTTCCTTTAATACATCAGGCATTGATGACCATTTCCGAGCCGCCTTTATCTTTTTTATTGCAGTTATATGCCTTGAGCTCGCCATTGCAAGCTTGTTAAGATTTGCACTATCGCAATTAACCATTCGTTGTGCGGAGCTTTTCAGTTCTTTTTCAACTTGTGCCGAAAGAAATTCAAGTCCAACTCGTCCGTCACTTATATACCCCAACAAATCGGCAATCTGTGAGCTTTCTTTTATATATGCGACAAATCGTTCCTTCCTGTGCATTATTTTCGGTCTGAAATCGTATTCCTCAAGTATGCTTACAAGCCTTTCCGCATCCGACTCCGTTTTTGCATCAAATTCGAGATGATATTTTTTATCAGGGGAATTTACCGAACCGCCGCCAAGGAAGGCTCCTCTTATGTACGCTGTATTGCAACATTCATAGATGCACACATCACCACTGATTTCGTCTTTTAGCTTTTTTAAATCTTCGGAGGATATAATCGACTGTTTGCCGCTATTAATCGTTTTTATGCCAAGCTCGGACAGCAAGGACGCCCGTATTCTCTTTTGCAGCACGGGAATTGATGTGGTGAACCTCAATTCATCATCCGATATTCTCCCCGTACACGCAAAAAACCCGGCAAGCTCTGCCAATCGGCAGCCGGGACACTCGTATTGAGTTTTGCATAGTATTTCCTTTACCTCACCCGAAAATGACATAATTCCTCCAAAGCTTATATGTCTATATCTCTATGAACGGCTTTTACCGATAAGCCCTTATTGCTAAGCAGGGTAGTCAATTTTTCAACAAAAGTCACGCTTCTGTGATGTCCGCCCGTACAGCCTACGGCTATAATAAGCGAATTTCTGCCCTCACCTCTGAATACAGGGATTATATATTCTATCATATCGACTATTCTATCAAAATATCCTTTTGCCTCGGGGTTGTTCATAACATAGTCCTGAACTTCCTTTTCCTTACCCGTTTTATGCTTTAATTCAGGGATATAGAACGGATTGGGGAAGCATCTAACATCAAACATCATATCCGCATCAATCGGTATGCCGTTTTTGAATCCGAACGAAACCACCTTTACTTCAAAAGCGGCTGCCTTTTTCATATTGTATATACCAAGCAAATGATTACGCAGATCCGTTCCCTTGAAGGTGGTTGTGTCTATAACATAGTCCGCATTATCCTTTAGCTTGCTGAGCATCCTCCGTTCCTTTTCTATTGACGCCAAAAGACCGTCAGGGTCGTTTAGCGGGTGCGAACGCCTTGTTTCTTTATATCTGTTTACTAATGTATCATCCTCGGCGTCTAAAAATATAAGCCGTACATCATACATTTTTCGCAGCTCTTCTATCTGACCCAACAGTTCATTAATCATATCTCCGACTCTGACATCAACCACAAGTGCAATATTACTGAATTTACCTGTTAGAGCATCAAGCATATTTGCAAGCATCGGAATAAGTGACGGGGGCATATTATCAACGCAAAAATATCCCAAATCCTCAAAAATCTGAATTGTTTTTGACTTACCTGAACCGGACATACCGGTTAGAATTGTAAAATTCATAGACTATTTTCACTCTCCAATACATTTAACTTCAGGTTCAAGCAGAACACCGAATTTTTCGTTTACTACCTTTTTTGTGTGTTCAATAACTGCAAGCACATCCGCTGCCGTTGCACCGCCGTCATTAATAACAAAGCCTGCGTGAAGCTCACTTATCTTTGCACCGCCTATCGAAAATCCTTTCAGTCCCGCCTGCTCTATAAGTCCACCTGCAAAATATCCCTCAGGACGCTTAAATGTACTGCCTGCACTCGGATAAGAAAGCGGCTGTTTTTCCGTGCGGCGTTTTTTGTATTCTGCCATTTTGCTCCGTATTTCCGCCTCATCACCGTTTTCCAATTCAATTTCCGCAGAAACAACATACTTTCCGCCGCTTGTAAAAATGCTTTTTCTATATCCGAACTCGCAATCTTTTCCGCTTACGGTGTGGATTTCACCGTCATCATCAACATATGTCACCGACTTTATAACATTTTTAAGCTCACCGCCGTATGCACCTGCGTTCATATAT
>JAXJPK010000064.1:0-3302 GCA_036311705.1 Clostridia bacterium | reverse complement strand
CAAAGAACAGCGAACATTGCATTTTTTTCTGTCATTCACGAGGTGTATTTCGAACAGTTTGAAGGGCTTGAAGAGTCCTTGAACGGTTACCATACGGATACCGTGAAATTGGTGGAAAGCAACGAGGTAAAGGTATTTGATTACGGCATTGTCGGTTCCAACAGCAAAGCGTTTGAGGTTGCGGAGAAGATTAACGGTGATAAGATAGACCTTATTATCTGCAATATGATTACATATGCCACTTCATCGGTTTTTGCTCCTATCGTGCAGAATACAAACGCACCGATTATTCTCACCGCACTGCAGCCGCTTATGAATATGGATTATTCAAAGGCGTGCACCTTTATGCAGCTTGAGAATGACAACATCTGTTCCGTGCCGGAGTTTACGGGCGTTGCAATTCGTTTGAGAAAGCCGGTAAAAGATGTTATAATCGGCTGCTTGTATAACGATAAGGAGGCAGAAAACGAAATTTCCGAATGGTGTGAGATTGCAAAGGTATTGCACGATTTAAAGGGAGCAAGGCTCGGCCTTATGGGGCACGTGCTTGAAGCGATGTACGATATGCACGCAGACCCCACAGCGGTATCCTCTGCATTCGGGGTACATATTCCGCTGATTGAAATCGATGATGTTGTAAAGGAATATGAAAAAGTTACAGCGGAAGAAATTGAAGCAAAGAAGGCGTTAATACTCGAAGAATTCGACACGCCCACACCGGTCAGCGACCCTGTTACAATGAAGCTTACGGACGCCGACCTTGAAAAGGCCGCAAAGGGAGCGGCTGCACTTGACAGACTTATAGATACATTTAATCTTGACGGTCTTGCATATTACTACGAAGGCCGTGAGAACACAATACAGCGTGAGGTTGCAACCTCGTTCATCGTGGGTAATTCAATACTCAACGCACAGGGAATTCCGATGTGCGGCGAATTTGATATTAAGACGCTCGTCGCAATGCTCATTATGGACAGACTTAACATAGGCGGCAGCTTTGCGGAATTTCATCCCTTCGACTTTAACGAGGACTTTATTCTTGTGGGACATGACGGGCCGCACCATATCGCCATTGCAGATGGTAAGCCTATTTTAAGGAGTCTTACAAAGTTCCATGGCAAACCGGGTAACGGTGCGTCTGTTGAATTTAAGTTAAAGGAAGGGCCCATTACCATGCTTGGTATTACACAGACATTTGACGGAAAATTCAAATTTGTAATAGGTGAAGGCTACTCCAAAAAAGGCCCCATTCCTCCCACCGGAAACACAAACACAAGAGGATTTTTTGAACCGACAACAAAGGAATTCATCAAGAAATGGGTAATGGAAGGCCCGACACATCATTACGCCTTGGGAATAGGCCATCACGCAAACACCATTAAAAAAATTGCCGATGTTTTAGGCATAGAAAGTGTAATCGTCAGATAAGGAGAAATGCACGATGTTTAAGAAAATAACCCTTGAATTGAGCCTCAAGCCTTTCAAACAGACAGATGATAAATATATAGAGTCCGTATTAAGAAAAATGTTTACCCAATGGATGCCGCTGCTTAAAGAACGTGAGGAAATCTCGGTTATGCTGTGGACTTCGGACGGCAGTGAGATACTGGATTATAACGGAGATGAAAACACCGCATTTGAATGGTGCAGCTATGTCGGAACCGCAAACAAACCGCTTTTGTCAGAGGATGAAAACCCTGCAACATCACTTCATGAACGTAAGCAAAAATATATAGAAGCCCCTCCCGTTATGACATACGGAATTTTAAAAACCAGAGTCGCTAAAATCAAAGAAGTCGGCAAGGCGATGTATCCGAATTCAAAGATTACCGTAGGTGAAACCTTTGATATAGGCCCCGAATTTGCCGAATCGGATTTCAAATACAATCGTCACAGAGAGATTACGTCCGGGCAAAAGCTGGACAGTTTCGGATTTGTTGACGCAACGGCACTCTTGAACGGCGATAACCGCCGCTATGCCGCATATCCCAACGGTATCCCCGATAAGACCCCGTTTGCAACATTTTTGGGCAAGCAGTCAAATATCTTTTTGCGGGATATGGGCTTTGACTATATCTGGCTTTCCAACGGCTTTGGTTTCAGCGATTGCCCTTGGAGCTTGGAGGGCAAAATATTTGACGGCGAGAATTTCAGGCCCGATAAGCTCTCCGGAGTAAAAAGCAAAATTAAAGAGTTTTGGACGCTTTTCAGACAGGAATGCCCCGATATTCTCGTTGCAACAAGAGGCACAAATAATTCCGTCGGTATAGATTATGCAACTGACGGTGTACCGCTGTATGATATTTATAACGGAAACCTTAATATTGTACCTCCTCCCAATTCTCCGTGGGCCGCATTAAACGATAATTTCGGTCTTGAGATAATGGGGCATATGACGAGAATATGTGAATTGCCGGGGGATGAGTTCTTGTTCCGCTATTACATACACGACCCGTGGTGGATGAACTCGCCGTGGTACGACCGATACGGCGGTGAACCTCACGATATATATCTGCCGATGGCTGTTTCGAGAATAGATGCGGACGGCAATGTTCGATCGGCAGAATTGTTTAATATTTTATCTGTCGACAACTCCTTCGGAGATATGCCGGACTCTTGTGTAAATGAGCCGCTGCCGCATATATTAAAGGCTGAAAAGGATGCGCCGGACAGTCCGTCACCGCTTGTATGGGTTTACCCAATACGCGAATTTTCAACAACAAGCGACGAAGCAGCGCTTTCAGAGATGTATTACGGCGACAGATATATAATGGAGGCAATAAATGACGGCCTCCCCCTTAATTGCGTTGTATCTGCGGATAATTTTGTAAAGCATAACCTGAATTTGTATAAGGCAAGTGTATTAATATCCCCCGTACCGCAAACGGCAGAGGTTGCGGATAAGCTATCCGAATTTGAGCAAACAGGCGGCAGAGTTATATATTACGGCAGCGAAAGAGCCTTGTCGGAGCTTTCGAACATTAATAATAAGGCAGCTGTCACATCATCACCGTCAAAAATCAGAGAACTGCTTGAAGGCTTCGGATACAGTATTATGTACAACAAAAAATCCGACGAAGTAAAATCTCCGTGTATGACAATATCGCCCCGCGATAAAGCGTTGTTGTTTTCGGTATATAACCCTAATCTGACAACAGAGGCGGCATTAAAATTCCCGCTCGGAGCGCCGATTTTAACGGGAACCGACTGCGAAATCAAAGACGGCCGTTCACTTTATCGTTTCGGCAGGAGTGAACACAGGGAATGCCGAGTGTTTGTCGAACAGGAAAACGGAGTTGTAT
>JAXJPK010000063.1:0-2852 GCA_036311705.1 Clostridia bacterium | reverse complement strand
TATCCCGAAGCTATACATTGGTATGTGAGGGACGGTTTGCGTTCGTGGTTTGACAGCATTTAACAAAAGAAATCTGCAAAATTGCAGATTTCCTCAAAAATAATTGTTTTAACAATGTTTTTATGAATTTATTTATATTGAAAAATTGATAAATTCGCCGTCAAAGGACGGATACTATTTTTTGATGCGACCCCTTTATTAATTATTCTAATTGTTCGATTTCATTATTAAGTGTCTGCATTTCCGCATCCATTTTTTCTACGAGCGTTGCACAAAGCTTTAATTCGCGGCTTATGTTCTCAGGTATTTCCGATTCGTTTTTGTATCGGATTTTATGCTCAAGACTTGCCCAGAAATCCATAGCAACCGTGCGGAGCTGAAATTCCACCTTAACCATTTGCTCGTTGTTAAGCATACGGACGGGGATTTCAACATGCATATGATAACTGCGGTATCCGTTTTCCTTGGGATGCTTTATATAGTCTTTAATTCTGACTACACGAACATTATCAAAGTTTTGTATAACCTCTGCAATTTTATAAATATCATCCTGGAATTGGCATACAATACGCACGCCTGCAATGTCATCTACATATTTTACTGCGTTTTCAAGAGTTGGCTCAATGCCTTTTTTCTCAAGCTTTCGTGCGATTGAGCTTGGGCGTTTAAGCCGTGATTTAACATGTTCAATCGGGTTTTGACGCTTGTATGTAAAAAGTTCTTCCTCGATTGTTGCTATATACATATTCACAACCTTGAGAGCACTGACAAATGGGAGCATTGCTATACGCAAATCATGGCTGTTTGTTTCTTCTATAAGCATATACAATAACTGCCTTTCTTTATATTCTATATGTATATTGTATCACAAAGATTTTTAATTTGCAAGCTGTATTTACCGCAAAAAATGCTGCAATTCATCATTGACGGCCCGAATGCAGTGCTTGTTGCTTGTATTTTTCACGAGTTGCAAGCCCGCCTCTGATATGCCGTTCCGCCTTGTTCTTTTCAAGTACATTTCGGCATTGACCATACATATTCATATTGATATGTATAAGTCGCTCATGCACATCTTTATGTACGGTGGATTTACTTACACTGAACACTTTTGCGGTACTGCGGACTGTTGCATTATTGTCAATAATATATTGTGCTATTTCCATAACTCTGTCTTCGATATAATCCTTCATTTATAACCCCCAAATTATAGCGATACTGCTTCATCATTTCTCTACAATATATGAAATGACGCTGGGGGATATTACAAAATCAGATTTATCTTATAAAGTTGGTTTTCTCACCGTGATCCGCAGTAGGAACGGGTATTCCTGCGGATTTTCCTGTTTTGATATATTGTATATGGAGATGTCGAATGAGGACTATGTTAACTTGTTTGGAAATTTGAAAGGAGTAGAAAATATGCATGTAAATTTTAAAAAAACAATTGGCAAAATTAAACCGATGCATGCGGTGAATAATGTTCCGTTAATTGGTGCAACCGATAAGTTATTTCATTATGTGGGTGAGGCAGGGATTCCATTTTCAAGACTTCATGACACCGGTGGTGCTTATGGTGGAGGCAGATTTGTTGATATAGCAAATATATTCAGAAATTTTGATGCAGATGAAAACGATCCTGCATCCTACGATTTTGCTTTTACAGACTGGCTTTTAAATGCAATTGATGCACAAAAAACAAAGGTGTTTTATCGACTTGGAGCCACAATAGAAAATCAACAAAATATAAAAGCATATTATATTTATCCTCCGAAAGATAATATGAAATGGGCAAAAATATGCGAAAAAATTATTGCTCACTACAATGAAGGTTGGGCCAATGGATACAGATTGGGAATTGAATATTGGGAAATTTGGAATGAGCCTGACAATTATCCGAATATAAGAGACAACTGTATGTGGAAAGGAACTTTTGAACAGTATTTGGAATTGTATAAGGTTACGGCACCATATTTGAAAGAAAGATTCCCCTATATAAAAATAGGTGGGTATGCATCCTGCGGTTTTTATAATTTGTTTGAGAATAATGTTGCAAAAATAGCGAATTCAAGTTCCAGAACAGAATATTTTATAGAATGTTTTGAAAAATTTATGAAATTTGTTCAGGAAAATAAACTTCCCCTTGATTTCTTTTCGTGGCATTCGTATTCTGATGTTGAAAAGAACATTGCATATGAAAACTATGTGCACAGCACATTACAAAAATACGGATTTTTAAATACTGAAAGTATATTAAATGAATGGAATCCTGGCATCAGTAAAAGAGGCACACTTGAAGATTCGTGTAATGTTTTGGATATGATGCTTCAAATGCAGTATACAACTGTTGATATGCTTATGTATTATGACGGACAGGTGCACGGCTCCTATCAGGGATTGTATAATCCTGTTACATTCGAGCCGTTTAAAACATATTATGTATTTAAAGCATTTTCGGTATTGTACAAGCTTGGAAATCAGGTGGAAATTATAGATGATTTTGACGGAATCAGTTGTGTTGCAGCGATAGGTAAAGATAAAAAAGCGATATTAATGACGAATAAAAACACGGAAAAGAAAAAAATACAATTAGTTATGGATACAGAAGAATCATTATATATGTATCGGCTTAATTGTAATCTTAATTTAGAAGTTGATGGCGAAATCCGTTCAGAAGATTTTTTGGAGATTGGACAATTTGAAACATTTTTGTTGTCAAGTCAAATATTATAAAAGCATTTTAGCACTGTGCTGACACGAACTTGCGACTAAAAAGGTTTGCATCTAAACCTTATGTGTCGCAAATTCTGCATCTAAATTCATTCAGCCCCCCAAAAAAACGAGGGTGTTGCTTA